>NZ_JBHWZP010000063.1:0-35759 GCF_042728395.1 Streptomyces sp. NPDC060205 | reverse complement strand
GCCCCGTGACCCCGGGGAGCGCCGCCACATGTGCCGTGCACCCATAAGAAATCAGTGGGCGATGTCTCCGTAGCCCTCGATCTCGGCCGGGTTGCGGGTGCCGGGGCCGATGTAGCGCGCGGACGGCCGTACGAGGCGGCCGGTGCGCTTCTGCTCCAGGATGTGCGCGGACCAGCCGGCGGTACGGGCACACGTGAACATCGAGGTGAACATGTGGGCCGGCACCTCGGCGAAGTCCAGGACGATGGCGGCCCAGAACTCGACGTTCGTCGCCAGGACACGGTCCGGGCGGCGGGCGTGCAGTTCGGCGAGGGCCGCCTTCTCCAGCGCCTCGGCGATCTCGAAGCGGGGCGCTCCCAGTTCCCGGGCGGTGCGGCGCAGCACACGCGCGCGGGGGTCCTCGGCGCGGTACACCCGGTGGCCGAAGCCCATCAGGCGCTCGCCCTTGTCGAGGGCCTGCTTGACGAACGCGTCGGCGTCGCCCGTGCGTTCGATCTCCTCGATCATGCCGAGGACGCGCGAGGGGGCACCGCCGTGCAGCGGGCCCGACATGGCGCCGACGGCACCGGAGAGGGCCGCCGAGACGTCCGCGCCGGTGGAGGCGATGACGCGGGCGGTGAACGTGGACGCGTTCATGCCGTGCTCGGCGGCGCTGGTCCAGTAGGCGTCGACCGCCGCCACGTGCTTGGGGTCGGGCTCGCCGCGCCAGCGGATCATGAAGCGTTCGACGACGGACTGCGCCTTGTCGATCTCGCGCTGCGGGACCATCGGCAGGCCCTGGCCGCGGGCGGACTGGGCGACGTACGACAGGGCCATGACGGCGGCGCGGGCGAGGTCCGCGCGCGCCTGCTTCTCGTCGATGTCGAGCAGTGGCCTGAGGCCCCACACGGGGGCGAGCATGGCGAGCGCGGACTGGACGTCCACGCGGATGTCACCGGAGTGGACGGGGATCGGAAACGGCTCGGCCGGCGGCAGGCCGGGGTTGAACGCTCCGTCCACGAGCAGCCCCCAGACGTTGCCGAAGGAGACGTGGCCGACCAGATCCTCGATGTCGACGCCCCGGTACCGCAGGGCGCCGCCCTCCTTGTCCGGTTCGGCGATCTCCGTCTCGAAAGCGACGACTCCCTCAAGTCCGGGTACGAAGTCGGACATCAGGCGGCTCCTCATGATGTGTGCGACAGACGATGTGTGGGATGTGCGCTGTGCGGGGTGAGCTGTGCGAGGGGTGGGTGGTGCGGTGTCCTCGTGCGGTGTATTTGGTGGGTGCGAGCGTGCGGTTACGCGGTCGCCTCATGGACTCGCGGTCCGTACGTCACTCCGGTCATGCCCCGTGCGGTCGGCGGTCACCCAACCTCTTGGCAGCAGGACGATATCCCTTGGTGTCACCTTTGGGGAGAGTACGCGGCACTCAGTGCCAGTCAGTGATGAAGCCCACGCCCGGCGGCGAGTACGGCAGGATGACCGGGTGACCGACAGTGACCCCCTTCTCGGCCCCTCGCTCGACCCCGCGTCGATGCGCAAGCAGTACCGGGCCGCGGGACTCGACGAGACCGAGCTGGCCGACCACCCCATGGAGCAGTTCGCGCGCTGGTTCGTCGAGGCCGCGGCGCACGGTGAGGCGCGGGGCGGGGTGTACGAGCCGAACGCGATGGTCGTGTCCACGGCGGACGCGCAGGGGCGGCCCAGTTCCCGCACGGTGCTGCTGAAGCAGTACGACGAGCGGGGCTTCGTCTTCTTCACGAACTACGAGTCCCGCAAGGCGCGCGAGCTGGCGGAGAATCCGCACGTGTCGTTGCTCTTCCCGTGGCATCCGGTGGCGCGGCAGGTCGTCGTCTCGGGGACCGCGCGGCGTACGGGGCGGGACGAGACGGCTGCGTACTTCCGGACGCGGCCTCATGGGTCGCAGCTGGGGGCCTGGGCGAGTACGCAGTCCTCTGTCGTGTCCTCGCGGGACGAGCTGGATGCGTCGTACGCGTCCTTGGTCGCGCGCTATCCCGAGGGGGAGCAGGTGCCTGTGCCGCCGCACTGGGGTGGGTTCCGGGTTTCGCCCCGGGCGGTCGAGTTCTGGCAGGGGCGGGAGAATCGGTTGCACGACCGGTTGCGGTACGTGGCTGTGCCCGACGGGCAGTGGCGGGTCGAGAGGCTCAGTCCCTGAGGTCCGGATTGCGTCTGCGGGTCCGTCGTGGCTGGTCGCGCAGTTCCCCGCGCCCCTGAAGGCAAAAGACTGCGCCGTTCCCCGCGCCCCTGGAGGCAAGAAAACCTCAGCCCAGTGCGTTGTCCAGGATTGCTGCCCATTGGGTGACCACCCTTGCGCGGCGGGTCGTGTCGTCCGTGAGGAGGTTGGCGAGGCCCAGGCCTCGGGACATGTCCAGGAAGCCCTGGACCGTTTCGCGGACGCCCGGGCGGGTCTCGTCGGCGTTCAGGAGGTCCACGGCGATGCGGTGGGTCTCGCGGCCGACGCGGCCTTCCAGTTCGGTGACGCGGGAGCGCAACTGGTCCTCGTTCGACGCGGCGACCCACAGGTGCAGGGCGGCGCGGAACAGGGGTCCCGTGTAGAGGTCGACCAGGGCGGCGACGACGGCACGGCGGTCCGCGGCGCCCTCGGGGAAGAGGGCGCGCAGCGCGGTGGAGCGTTCCTCGGCGACGTACTCGACGGCCGCCGTGAAGAGGTCCTCGCGGGTCGGGAAGTGGTGCTGGGCGGCGCCCCGCGACACTCCGGCGCGTTCGGCGACGACGGAGACCGTGGAGCCCGCCCAGCCGCGTTCGGCGAGGCAGGCGACCGCGGCTTCGAGGAGGCGTTGCCGGGTGGCGCGGCTGCGGTCCTGTTTGGGGACGCGCTCCACCGGCGCCTGCGCCGCGCCGTTCACCAAACCCATGAGGGATCCCGTCGTTCGAGGAAGGCCGTCATACCCTCGCGGGCCTGCGCGGAGGAGAACAGCCGGGCCGAGAGCGCGGTCAGGTCGGCCGCGTCCCGGTCGAAGGTGTCCAGCACCTTAGCCGTGAGCAGCCGCTTCGTCTCGGCCAGCCCCTGGGGCGAGGACCGTCGCAGTCCGTCGAGCACCGGCGCGAGTACGTCGTCCACGGCCTCCCCCGCCGCCCCCGCCACCGTGACGAGGCCGATGCGGGCGGCCTCGGCCGCGTCGAACTTCTCGCCGGTGAGGTAGTAGCGGGCCACCGCGCGCGGGTCGAGGCGCGGCAGGAGGGGCAGCGAGATCACGGCGGGGGCGACCCCGATGCGTACCTCCGTGAAGGCGAACGTGGCCTCCTGGGAGGCCGCCGCGAGGTCGCAGGCGCCGAGCAGCCCGAGGCCGCCCGCGCGGACGTGTCCGGTGACGCGGGCGACGACGGGCTTGGGCAGTTCGACGATCTGCCGCAGCAGGGCGACGAGTGTGTCGGGGTGCGGCGGGTCGTTGAGGTCCGCGCCCGCGCTGAAGGTGTTGCCGGTGTGGGTGAGGACGACGGCGCGTACGTCACCGTCCTTGCCGGCCTCCGTCAGCGCGTCCGCCAGGTCCGCCACCAGCCGGGCGGAGAGGGCGTTGCGCCGTTCGGGCGCGTCGAGCGCGAGGGTGGTGATTCCGCGCTCGTACGACCGCCGCACCGTCGTCATGCGCGCTCCCGCAGTTCTCGTCGGAGGATCTTCCCGGAGGCCGCCCTGGGCACGGCGTCGAGGAACGTGACGTGCCGGACCTTCTTGTACGGGGCGACGCGCTCGGCGACGTACTCCATGACGTCGTTCCCGGTGAGGTCGGGCGCGGCCGGCTGGCGTACGACGTACGCGTGCGGCCTCTCGTTGTTGTCGGTGTCGTAGACGCCGATGACGGCCGCGTCGGCGATGCCGGGGTGCGTCAGCAGGAGGGCTTCGAGTTCGGCGGGGGCCACCTGGAAGCCCTTGTACTTGATGAGTTCCTTGACCCGGTCGACGACGTACAGCCAGCCGTTCGCGTCGACGTGGCCGACGTCCCCGGTGGAGAGCCAGCCGTCGTCGTCGATCATCTGGGCCGTCTCGACGGGCCGGCCGAGGTACCCCTTCATGACCTGGGGGCCGCGGATGACGATCTCGCCGCGTTCGTCGACGCCGAGGTCCTTTCCGGGGTCGTCCAGGGAGACGATGCGCATCTCCGTGCCGGCGATGAGTTTGCCGACGCTTCCGGGGGGCGGGTCCGTCTCCGCCAGCGGGACTACGTGGGTGCCGGGCGAGAGTTCCGTCATGCCGTACGCCTGGCCGACCGGCGGCAGGCCGAGCCGGCGCGAGCACGCTTCGGCGAGTTCGGCGTCCAGGGGGGCCGCCGCGCTGATGACGTACTTCAGGGACGACAGGTCGTAGCCCTCGACGGCCGGGTGCTTGGCGAGGGCGAGGACGATCGGCGGGGCCACGTAGAGGCCGGTGATGCGGTGTTTCTCGATGGCGGCGAGGAACGTGTCGAGGTCGAAGCGCGGCAGCACGACGACGGTGGCGCCCTGCCTGAGGGGTGCGTTCATCAGGGCCGTGAGCCCGTAGATGTGGAAGAACGGCAGCACGGCAAGGATGCGGTCGCCGGGGCCCATCGGCATGGTCGGCGTCAGCTGCGCGAGGTTGGTGGCGATGTTCCGGTGGGTGAGCATCACCCCCTTGGGGCTGCCGGTCGTCCCCGAGGAGTACGGGAGGGCCGCCACGTCCGCCACCGGGTCGATGTCGATCCGCGGCTCGGGGGCGGTGGAGCCGAGCATGTCGAGCAGCGAGCGGTGCCCCTCGGCCTGGTCGCAGACGAGGATCTCCCGGATGCCGCCCGCGAGTTCGGCCGCCGCGCGGGCCGTCTCCAGGAGCGGCGACACGGTGACGATCCACTGGGCGGCGCAGTCCCGCAGCTGTTTCGCGAACTCCTCGGGCGTGGCGAGGGGGTGCACGGTGGTGACCGACGCCCCCGCGCGCGTGGCGGCGTAGAACGCCGTGGGGAAGGCCACGGTGTTGGGGCTGTGCAGGGCCAGCACGTCGCCCTTGCGGACGCCGAGTTCGGCGAGCGCGGCGGCGATCCGGCGGTGGAACGTGTCGAGTTGGGCGTAGGTGAGGGTCATGCCGTTCACGCCGTCGATCAGCGCGGGTGCGTCGCCCCGGGAGGCGGCGCTGCCCAGCACCGCCTCGTGGATGGGTTCTTCGACGGCGGGAACGTCCTCGTACTCGCTGCGGAACACCATGGCGGGCCCTTTCCAGGAGCCGGAAGTTGCACGGAAGCCGGAGGCTGTACGGGAGATGGTGCCTAATAGGACTTGGGCAGGCCCAGGGTCTGGTGCGAGACGTAGTTGAGGATCATCTCGCGGCTGACGGGTGCGATACGGGCCACCCGGGACGCGGTGATGAGCGACGCGAGGCCGAACTCGCCGGTCAGGCCGTTGCCGCCGAGCGTGTGCACGGACTGGTCGACGGCCTTCACGCACGCTTCCGCCGCCGCGTACTTCGCCATGTTGGCGGCCTCCCCGGCGCCGACGTCGTCCCCGGAGTCGTACAGGAGGGCGGCCTTCTGCATCATCAGGCGGGCGAGTTCGAGGTCGATGTGGGCCTGGGCGAGGGGGTGCGCGATGGCCTGGTGGGCGCCGATGGGCTCGCGCCAGACGGTGCGTTCGCGGGCGTAGACGAGGGCCTTGGACAGCGCGTAGCGGCCCATGCCGATGGCGAAGGCGGCGGTCATGATGCGTTCGGGGTTCAGGCCCGCGAAGAGCTGCAGCAGGCCCGCGTCCTCGTCGCCGACGAGCGCGTCGGCGGGCAGCCGTACGTCGTCCAGGGTCAGCTCGAACTGCTTCTCCGCGCCGTGCAGTTCCATGTCGATCTGCCGTCGCCCGAAGCCGGGGGCGTCCCGCGGGACGATGAACAGGCACGGCTTGAGCTTGCCGGTGCGGGCGTCCGCCGTGCGGCCGACGACGAGAGTGGCGTCGGCGATGTCGACGCCCGAGATGAACACCTTGCGGCCGGTGAGGATCCAGTCGGCCCGGCCCTCCGGCTGTCCCGCCGGGCCGTCGGTCGCGCGGCGGGCCGTGGTCGTGATGCGGTGGCTGTTGGAGCCGGCGTCGGGCTCGGTGATGCCGAAGGCCATGGTGCGGGTGCCGTCGGCGAGGCCCGGGAGCCACTCCCGCTTCTGCTCTTCGGTACCGAAGCGGGCGATCACCGTGCCGCAGATGGCCGGTGAGACCACCATCATGAGCAGGGGGCAGCCCGCGGCGCCGAGTTCTTCGAGGACTATGGAGAGTTCGGCTATGCCGCCTCCGCCACCGCCGTGTTCCTCCGGAAGGTTGACGCCGAGGTAGCCGAGCTTGGCGGCTTCCGCCCACAGTTCGGTGGGGTGGGATTTTTCCGCGATGACCTTGTCGAGGTAGGCGCGGCCGTAGCGGTTGCCGAGGGCGGACACCGCTGCGCGGAGGGCCTTGTGCTCTTCGGATTCCAGGACCGTTGCCATGAGGGCTCCTCGGGTGGAGGGTGCGGGGGCGGGTACGGGTGCGTCGTGGCTGGTCGCGCAGTTCCCCGCGCCCCTGAAGGACAAAGACGAAAGATTGCGCCGTTCCCCGCGCCCCTATGTGGGCTCGACGACCGCCAACAAGGTGCCCACCTCGACCTGTTGGCCAGGGGCGGCGCGCAGGGCCGTCAGGGTTCCGGATGCCGGGGCTGTGATCTTGTGTTCCATCTTCATCGCCTCCAGCCAGATCAGGGGCTGGCCCGACCGGACCGGTGTTCCTTCCGCGAGGCCTTCCGCCAGGCGGACGACCGTGCCGGGCATGGGGGCCAGGAGGGAGCCGGGCGCGTGGTCGGGCTCGGGGGCGGGGAAGCGGGGCAGGGCCGTGAGCGTGGTGCCGTTCACGTGGACCCGGTCGCCGTAGCGGGACACCGCGAACTTGCGGCGTACGCCCGCTATGTCGAGTACGACGAGGTCCGCGCCGGCCTGGACCACCTGGACGCCGTCGGCGGCCGGGCCCTGCCGGGTGTGCCGGTAGTGGACCTCGTGCTCCTCCCCCGCCACGAGGTAGCGCCTGCTCTGCGGCTGCGAGGGCAGGTTCCGCCAGCCGCCGAACCGGGAGCGGCCGTGCGCGTCGGCGAGCGCGGCGGCCAGGGGGGCGTACGGGTCCGGGGCCGCCTCGGTGAGGTCGGCGAGGTGGTGTGCGTAGAAGGCCGTGTTCATCCGGGCCGCCGTGAACTCCTCGTGGCGCAGGGAGCGTACGAGCAGGTCGCGGTTGGTGACCGGGCCGTGGACGGTCGCCCGTTCCAGGGCTCCGGCGAGTCTGCGGACCGCCTCCGCGCGGGTGGGCGCGTGGGCGACGACCTTGGCGATCATGGCGTCGTAGTGGACGCCGATCGTGTCGCCGTCGCCGTAGCCGGTGTCCAGGCGGACGCCGGGTACGGCCAGGCGGTGCAGGGTGCCGGTCTGCGGGGCCCAGTCCTGGGCGGGGTCCTCGGCGTAGAGGCGGGCCTCGACCGCGTGGCCGGACGGGGCCGGCGGGTCGCCGTCGAGGGTGCCGCCCTCGGCGACGCGCAGTTGCAGGGCGACCAGGTCCGTCCCGAACACAGCCTCCGTCACCGGGTGTTCGACCTGGAGGCGGGTGTTCATCTCCAGGAAGTGGACGCGGTCCTCGCCGACGCGATCGGTCGAGACCAGGAACTCCACCGTGCCCGCGCCCGTGTACAAGATCGTGCGGGCGGCTGCCGTCGCCGCCGAGAGCAGGCGCTGCTCCGTCTCGGGGCCGAGGCCCGGCGCGGGGGCCTCCTCGATGACCTTCTGGTGGCGGCGCTGGAGGGAGCAGTCGCGGGTGCCGAGCGCCCACACCGTGCCGTGGCCGTCGGCGACGATCTGCACCTCGACGTGCCGCGCGTTTTCGACGTACGGCTCGACGAAGACCGTGCCGTCCCCGAAGGCGCTCCGGGCCTCCGCGGAGGCTGCCGCCAGCTCATCCTTCAGGTGGACGAGTTCGCGGACGATCCGCATGCCGCGTCCGCCGCCGCCCGCCGACGCCTTCACCAGGACGGGCAGGTCCTTCGCGGTCACGGCGTCCGGGTCCAGGGGAGCGAGCAGCGGCACCCCGGCGGCGGCCATCAGCTCCTTGGCGCGGGTCTTGGAGGCCATCGCCTCGATCGCCTCGGGGGACGGGCCGACCCAGACGAGGCCCGCGTCGAGGACGGCCCGCGCGAAGTCGGCGTTCTCGGAGAGGAAGCCGTAGCCGGGGTGGACGGCGTCGGCGCCCGCCGCGACGGCGGCCTTCACGATCAGCTCGCCGCGCAGATACGTATCGGCGGGCGAGCTGCCCGGCAGGCGTACGGCGGAGTCGGCCACGCGCGCGTGGAGCGCGTCCGCGTCGGCGTCCGAGTACACGGCGACGGTACGGATGCCCAGCTCATGGCAGGTGCGGAAGACACGGCAGGCGATCTCGCCGCGGTTGGCGACCAGCAGACTCGCAATCATGGGGCCTCTCACATCACTCACGCCCGTCACATCACTCACGCCTCTCACATCCGGAAGACGCCGAAGCCGCCGCGCGCGCCCTCGTAGGGGGCCGTGTGGAGGGCGGACAGGCACAGGCCGAGGACGGTCCGGGTGTCGCGCGGGTCGATGACGCCGTCGTCGTACAGGCGCCCGGACAGGAACATCGGCAGGGACTCGGACTCGATCTGCTGCTCCACCATGGCGCGCAGGGCCGCGTCGGCGTCGTCGTCGTACGGCTGCCCCTTCGCGGCGGCGGACTGCCGGGCGACGATCGACAGGACGCCGGCGAGCTGCTGCGGGCCCATGACTGCGGACTTGGCGCTGGGCCAGGCGAACAGGAAGCGCGGGTCGTACGCGCGGCCGCACATGCCGTAGTGGCCCGCTCCGTAGGAGGCGCCCATGAGGACGGACAGGTGCGGGACGCGGCTGTTGCTCACCGCGTTGATCATCATCGCGCCGTGTTTGATGATGCCGCCCTGCTCGTACTCCTTGCCGACCATGTAGCCGGTGGTGTTGTGCAGGAAGAGCAGCGGGATGTCGCGCTGGTTGGCGAGCTGGATGAACTGGGCGGCCTTCTGCGACTCCTCGCTGAACAGCACGCCGCGCGCGTTGGCGAGGATGCCGACGGGATAGCCGTGCAGGTTCGCCCAGCCGGTCGTCAGGCTCGTCCCGTAGAGCGGCTTGAACTCGTCGAAGTCGGAGCCGTCGACGATCCGCGCGATGACCTCGCGCGGGTCGAAGGGGTGCTTGAGGTCGCCGGGCACGATGCCCAGCAGTTCCTCGGGGTCGTACTTGGGCGGCTCGGACGGGGCCGGATCGGCGTACGCCTTGCGGTGGTTGAGGCGGGCGACCACGCGCCGCGCCTGCCGCAGGGCGTCCCGCTCGTCGACGGCGAAGTAGTCGGCGAGTCCCGACACGCGCGCGTGCATCTCGGCGCCGCCCAGGGACTCGTCGTCGCTCTCCTCGCCGGTGGCCATCTTCACCAGCGGCGGCCCGCCGAGGAAGACCTTCGCACGCTCCTTGACCATGATCACGTGGTCGGACATGCCGGGGATGTACGCGCCGCCCGCGGTGGAGTTGCCGAAGACGACGGCGACGGTCGGGATACCGGCCGCCGAGAGCCGGGTGATGTCCCGGAAGATGGCGCCCCCGGGGATGAAGATCTCCTTCTGGGAGGGCAGATCGGCGCCGCCCGACTCGACGAGGCTGATGCTCGGGAGACGGTTCGCGTACGCGATGTCGTTGGCCCGCAGGGCCTTCTTCAGGCTCCAGGGGTTGCTGGCTCCGCCGCGTACGGTCGGGTCGTTGGCCGTGATCAGGCACTCGACGCCCTCGACGACACCGATGCCCGTGACGAGCGAGGCGCCCACCGTGTACTCGCTGCCCCAGGCGGCGAGCGGCGACAGTTCGAGGAACGGGGTGTCGGGGTCGATAAGCAGCTCGATGCGTTCGCGGGCGAGCAGTTTGCCGCGCCCCCGGTGCCGGGCCACGTACTTCTCGCCGCCGCCCGCGAGGGCCTTGGCGTGCTCGGTGTCGAGGTCGGCGAGCTTGCCGAGCATGGACTCGCGGTGGGCCGCGTAGTCGGCGGAGGAGGTGTCCAGCGCGGACGCCAGGACCGTCACAGCAGTACCTCCGGTATGTCGAGGTGGCGGGAGCGCAGCCATTCGCCGAGGGCCTTGGCCTGCGGGTCGAAGCGGTGCTGCGCGGCGACGCCCTCGCCGAGGATCCCCTGGACGACGAAGTTCAGGGCGCGCAGATTGGGCAGGACGTGCCGTACGACGGTCAACTCTGCCGTCTCCGGGAGGAGTTCGTGGAACGTATCCGTGGTGAGGGTGTGGGCGAGCCAGCGCCAGGCGTCGTCCGTGCGTACCCAGACGCCGACGTTCGCGTTGCCGCCCTTGTCGCCGCTGCGGGCCCCGGCGACGCGGCCGAGGGGCGCGCGGCGCACGGCGGACCCGGCGATGGGGAGGGGTTCGGGGAGCGGCGGTTCCTGAGCGGGTGCGAGCGGCTGGAGTACGCGGGTGTCGTGGGGCGGCGACACAGTGATCCGGCGTCCGTCGTGGAGGACCGCCACATGGTCCACATCCACATGGGGGACGTACACATCCTCGAAGACCCCATAGGGGGCGCCCTTTCCCGGTGGTGCCATCACATGGAATCCGGGGTAGCTGCCCAGGGCCAGTTCGATGGCGGCTCCACTGAGCGTGCGGCCCACGGCGTCCTGGTCGGGGTCGCGCACGACGAGCCTCAGCAGGGCGCTCGCGGTCTCCTCGGTGGGCGCGTCGGGGCGGTCGGTGCGGACGAGTTCCCAGCGGACCTCGGCGGGGCGGGGCTTGGCTCCCGCGAGCGCGGCCTCCAGCTGGGCCCGCACGAACGCGGCCTTCGCCTCGATGTCGAGCCCGGTCAGCACGAAGGCGACCTCGTTGCGGAAGCCGCCGAGCCGGTTGAGCCCGACCTTGAGCGTGGGCGGCGGCGCCTCGCCCCGCACGCCGTCGACCCGTACGCGGTCGGGGCCCTCCTGGGTGAGGCGGACCGAGTCGAGGCGGGCGGTGACGTCGGGGCCCGCGTACCGGGCGCCCGCCGTCTCGTACAGGAGCTGGGCGGTGACCGTGCCGAGGTCCACGACGCCGCCGGTGCCGTCGTGCTTGGTGATGACGCTCGTGCCGTCCGCGTGGAGTTCTGCGACCGGGAAGCCCGGGTGGTGCAGCCGGGCCGGGTCGTGCTCGGTGAAGAAGGCGTAGTTGCCGCCGGTGGCCTGCGTGCCACACTCCAGCACGTGCCCGGCGACGACGGCTCCCGCGAGCCGGTCGTACGCGTCCGGCGCCCAGCCGAAATGGGCGACCGCGGGCCCGGTGACCAGGGCGGCGTCGGTGACCCGGCCGGTGACGACGATGTCCGCGCCCTCGCGCAGACAGGTGGCGATGCCCTCGCCGCCCAGGTAGGCGTGCGCGGCGAGGTTCCCCGGACCGGGGTGGCGGGCGGTGAGGTCGTCGCCCTCGACGTGGGCGATCCGCGCCGGGATGCCGAGCCGGGCCGCCAGCTCCCGTACGGCGTCGGCGAGTCCGGCCGGGTTGAGGCCGCCCGCGTTGGCCACGATCCGTACGCCCCGCTCGTGTGCAAGGCCCAGGCACTCCTCCAGCTGGCGCAGGAAGGCGCGGGCGTAACCGCCGGCCGGGTTCTTCAGGCGGTCGCGGCCGAGGATGAGCATGGTGAGTTCGGCGAGGTAGTCACCGGTCAGGACGTCCAGCGGGCCGCCGGTGAGCATCTCGCGCATGGCGTCGAACCGGTCGCCGTAGAAGCCGGAGGCGTTGCCTATGCGCAGGGGGCGGGTGGCGCGGGTGGCCGGGTCCGGCGCCGGGCCGGGTGCGTCGGAGGCAGGGCGGCCGGTGGTGGGGCGGCCGGTACTGGGACCGCCGGTCATTCCGTGGTCCCCTTCGGTGCGCGGCCCGTGCCGGGTGGGCCCGCGAAGGCCTGGGCGATGTCCAGCCAGCGGTCGGCGTCGAGGCCCTTTGCCCGGACCGCGAGGTCGACGCGGTTCGCCCGCTGGGTGACGAGCAGGCAGAAGTCGAGCGCGGGGCCGGTGACGCGCTGGGCGGCGTCCTCGGGGCCGTACGCCCACACCTCGCCCGAGGGTGCGGTGAGCTCTACACGGAAATCCTCCTCCGGCGGGGTGAGCCCTCGTACCCCGAAGGCGAAGTTCCGGGCCCGCACACCGATGCGCGCCACATGACGGAGACGGTCGGTGGGTGGCCTCATCACATGCAAGGTGTCCGCGATGTCCTGGCCGTGGGCCCACGTCTCCATGAGACGGCCCGTCGCCATGGAGGCCACCGACATGGGCGGCCCGTACCAGGGGAAGCGCGTTCCGGCGGGTGCCGCGCGCAGGGCCTTCTCCAGTGCCTGCCGCCCGGCACGCCACTCGGCGAGGAGTCGGTCCGGGGGCAGCGCGGCCCCCTCGTCCGCGCCCTCGTCCACGAAACCGTCGGGCGAGGCGAGCGCCTTCTCGACCTCATGCGCGAAGGCCGGGGCGTCGGTCACGGCGAGCAGGGCGGACCGGTCGGTCCAGGCGAGGTGCGCGATCTGGTGCGCGACGGTCCACCGGGGGGCCGGGGTGGCGAGCGTCCAGCGCTCCTCCTCCAACTCACCCACCAGGGCGTCGAGTTGCTCGCTCTCCCGGCTCAGATCGTCGATCACGGACGACGGGTCGGACACGATGGCGCTCCCCTCGGGGCACAACGGTGTGCGGTGCGCGGCGCATGGTGTGCGGTGCGTTCTGGAGCATGGCAGCGGCCGGAGAAACAATCAAGCGTGCTTGCATTGATTGATGCGGACGCAGGGGCTGCACACACGTGAGCCCATGCCATGGATTGTCGCGACCTCATGGGTCAGGCAACACACATGTGCCTATTGAGGTGCGTTCCAGGCATTGCCGGACACTTCACCCGGGAGCAGCATGCGGTGTACGGCGGGGGCGCACACCGCGGTCACCCGTCCCGACATCCGACAGGGTTACAGAGAGGGCCACATGAGCACCCATTCGGAACCCCTGCGTCGCCTGGCTCTGGACAGGCTCATCAAGGACGCCGGTGGAACGGCACTGCCCGACGACGCGTCCGACGAACCGCATTTCGCCGAACTTCTCGACGAATGCGCGGCGTTGATCGACGAGATCACCTTCACCAAGAAGAACGACGGACATGTGGCGCAGGCGACGATGGGCGCCCATCCCCTCGTCACCTACGACCCCGCGTACTCGTCCGGGGAGGCCACCACGGACGACGCACCGTTCCGCACGGCCTCGATACTCCACGAGATCATGCACGTGAGCGTGGACAAGCTCTACGACAAGCCCACCGATCCGAGCGAGAACATCTACTGGCAGTCGGTGAACTTCCACTACGCCACCACGGCCGGCAGTTCGTTCGCCGAACAGAGCCAGACCGTGACGGACAACCTGCAGAAGGTCATGGCCCGCGCCACCGCCGACTCCAAGGTGGACACGACGCTGCGCAGCCACATCGAGAGGCGTTACATCTACGGCTGCGCCGGCCCGCACGTCCACTACGACACGGTCCTGCTCGACCTTCTCGTCTATCTGCGCCTGAAGGGGCACAGCAGGAAGAACGTGCTCTTCGCCTACCTGACCAAGCTGTCGCAGGAGGCACGGAACCGTCGCACGGACTCGAAGGGCGGCCCCGTACCGCCCGCGTCCGCGACCTGAGAGAGGGCCCGCCCTCCTCGGTCGCCGCGCCCCCGGTCCGCACCCCGGGAGCGTCCGGTCAACGGGCCCGCAGTGACTCCCCTAGCCCACGTTCTTGGCTTTTCCGCGGCCCACCTGGGTGCGTACCGCTCCCATGCTCGCCGCGATGACCAGGCCGATCGCGAGCCCTTCCGTGACGGACAGCGTCTGGCTCAGGACGAGGAAGCCGGCGATCGAGGCGACGGCCGGTTCCAGGCTCATCAGGACCGCGAAGGTCGAGGCGGGCATCCGGCGCAGGGCGAGCAGTTCCAGCGTGTATGGGAGGACGGAGGAGAGGACCGCGACGGCCGAGCCCAGGGCGAACGTGGTCGGATTCAGCAGCTTGCTGCCCGACTCGACGAGGCCCAGGGGCAGGAACGCCACCGCCGCGACCACCATCGCCAGCGCGAGCCCGTCGGCCTGCGGGAAGCGGCGCCCCGTACGGGCGCTGAAAACTATGTACGCGGCCCACATGGCGCCTGCCGACAGGGCGAAGGCGACACCTATGGGGTCGAGGGTGCTGAAGCCTCCGCCGCCCAGCAGGAAGACACCGCCCAGGGCGAGGCCGGCCCAGACGAGGTTGACGGCCCGGCGGGAGACGACCACCGAGAGGATCAGCGGGCCGAGCACTTCGAGGGTGACGGCGGGGCCGAGCGGGATGCGGGCCACCGACTGGTAGAAGAGGCCGTTCATCGCGGCCATCGTGATGCCGAAGACGACGACCGTGCCCCAGTCCGCGCGGGAGTGGCCGCGCAGCTTGGGCCGGCAGATCACCATCAGGACGATCGCGGCGACGGCGAGGCGCAGGGAGACCACGCCTAGCGCTCCCGCTCGCGGCATGAGGCTCACGGCGAGGGCGCCGCCGAACTGGACGCTGATGCCGCCGGCCAGGACCAGGCCCACCGGGCCCAGGGCCCTGATGCCTCGGGGGGTCGCCTCCGCGGAGGGCTCGGACGTGGGGTCCGGGGTCGCCGCGGCGGTGGCGGGGTCGGCGACCGGGAGGGGGTGGTCGGCGCGGGGGATGGTCACGGGGCGTCCAGGAAGTTCGGGTCGGGTCAGGTCGGTCGGGTGCGCGGTGTGTACATCGTGGTGGACTTGCCAGTCCAGGGTAATGGACTTGGTCAGGGTTGTGAAGCGGTTTTGCAGCTTACGCGTGCGCTCTGCTGGGGGTGGGGGACCTTGTGGGCGGGGGTGGGGGTGCGGGGCGTGGGGGTGTGCGGGTCCGCTGGGGCTGGGCGCGCCGTTCCCCGCGCCCCTTAGGGGGTGGGGGTGAAGGTCGTACGGTCAGTGCGGGTCCGATGGGGCTGGGCGCGCCGTTCCCCGCGCCCCTTAGGGGGTGGGGGGGCAAGGTCGTACGGTCAGTGCGGGTCCGATGGGGCTGAGCGCGCCGTTCCCCGCGCCCCTTGGGGGGTGGGACTCAGTTGTCGGAAGTTGGTAGGGCTTCTGCCAGGATCTCTGCCAAGTGGTGGGCCTGTGTTCTTGCTGTTTGGTGCAGTTGGGTGCGGCAGGAGAAGCCGTCGGCCAGGAGTACGGCGTTTTCGGGGGCCTCTCGGATCGCCGGGAGCAGTTGTTCCTCGGCGCAGGCCGTCGAGACCTCGTAGTGGCCCTTCTCGAAGCCGAAGTTGCCCGCGAGACCGCAGCAGCCGCCCGCCAGGGCGCCGGTCAGGCCGGCCGCCTCGCGCAGGCGGCGGTCCGCGGCGTCGCCCAGGACCGCGTGCTGGTGGCAGTGGGTCTGGCCGACGACCGGGCGGTCCAGCCGCGGGGGCGTCCAGTGCGGGGCGTGGCGTTCCAGCGCCTCCGCGAACGTCACCACCGCCGCCGCCAGGCGCCGCGCGCGCGGATCGCCGGGCAGCACCTCCGGCAGATCCGTCCGCAGGGCCGCCGCGCAGCTCGGTTCGAGGACGACGACGGGCGGGGGCCCGCAGGCGGACGCCGGGTCCAGGAGCGGGTCCATCAGGTCGAGCGTGCGGCGCATCACCGTGCGGGCGCGGTCCAGCTGGCCCGTCGAGACGTAGGTCAGGCCGCAGCAGACCCCCGGGCCGGGGCCGCGGGACGACGGTCGGCCGTCGGCGGTCACCGGCGTCACGTCCAGGCCCGCTGCCTCCAGGACCCGTACGGCCGCCCTGCCGACGGACGGGGAGAGGTGTTCCGTGAAGGTGTCCGGCCACAGGAGCACCCTCCTCGGTGCGGCGGAATCCGTCGGCGGTTCCACGGGCCCCGTCCGCGCGCCGCCGTCCCGGGCCCACCACCGGCTGAACGTCTCCCCCGCCACCCGGGGGATCTCCCGCTCCGGCGCGATGCCGCCCAGCCGTTTGGCGAGCGCCGCCAACGGGCGGACCGAGGCGAGGAAGTTGACCGGCCGTGCCGTACGGGTGCGGCCCACCAGCCGTAGCCACAACGGCAGCCACCCCATCGCGTAGTGCGCCGCCGGCCGACTGCGGCCCTCGTAGTGGTGGTGCAGGAACTCCGCCTTGTACGTGGCCATGTCGACGCCCACCGGGCAGTCCGAGCGGCAGCCCTTGCAGGACAGGCAGAGGTCCAGCGCGTCGCGTACCTCCGTGGAGCGCCAGCCGTCCGTGATCACCTCGCCCGCCAGCATCTCGTGCAGCAGCCGCGCGCGCCCCCGCGTGGAGTGCTCCTCCTCACCGGTGACGCGGAAGGAGGGGCACATGGCCGAGGAGCCCGGCGCCGACTCGGTGCGGCACTTGGCGACGCCCACGCAGCGGCGTACCGCCGCCGAGAAGTCCCCGCCGTCGGCCGGGTAGCCGAACTCGACGTCCACCGGTTCGCGCGGGAGGACGGCGAACCGCAGGTTCTCGTCCAGCCGGTGCGGCCTGACCAGCATGCCGGGGTTGAGCAGCCCGGCCGGGTCCCAGAGGTCCTTCACCCGTTCGAAGAGAGCGACGGCCTCGGGCCCGTACATCTTCGGCAGCAGTTCGGCCCGCGCCTGGCCGTCCCCGTGCTCCCCCGACAGCGAGCCGCCGTGCGAGACGACGAGTTCGGCCAGTTCCTCGGAGAAGCGGCGGAAGCGGCCCACGCCGGCGGGGGTCAGCAGGTCGAAGTCGATGCGTACGTGGATGCAGCCGTCCCCGAAGTGGCCGTACGGCGCGCCGCGCAGCCCGTGGGACGCCAACAGGCCCCTGAAGTCCCGCAGATACGCGCCCAGCCTGGCCGGTGGCACCGCGCAGTCCTCCCAGCCGGGCCAGGCCTCCGTGCCGTCCGGCATGCGGGTCGCCGTGCCGCTGGCGTCCTCGCGGATGCGCCACAGCGTGCGCTGGGCGGCGGGGTCGGTGACGACCAGGGAGTCCGTCACGTCCGCCGCGCGGGCGATCGCCTCGGCACGCGCGCGTGCCTGCGCCTGCGTGTCGCCGCCCGTCTCCACGAACAGCCAGGCGCCGCCCCGGGGCAGGTCCGCGTCCGGGGGTACGAGGTCGGCCGCCATCCCCTCCACCGTCAGCGGCCCGTGGGGCAGCAGGCCGGCCGCCGCTTCCGCCGCCGCGCTCTCGTCCGGGTAGGCGAGGACGGCGAGCGCACGCGCGCGTGGTGCCTGTACGAGGCGTACGACGGCCTCCGTGAGGATGCCGAGGGTGCCCTCGGAGCCGCAGAGGAGGCGGGCCACGTCCGCGCCGCGTTCGGGGAGCAGCGCGTCCAGTGCGTAACCGGAGATGCGGCGCGGGAGGGCGGGGAAGCCGGTGCGGAGTGTCTTCAACTCGGCTTCCACCAGCGCGCGCAGGCCGTCCGGTGCGCCCGCCCAGCCGGGGCCGGGGCGGAGGCGGTCGCCTCGGGCGGTGAGTACGGAGAGTTCGCTTACGTTGTCCGCCGTCGTGCCCCAGGCCACCGAGTGCGAGCCGCAGGAGTTGTTGCCGATCATTCCGCCGAGCGTGCAGCGGCTGTGGGTCGAGGGGTCGGGGCCGAACCGCAGCCCGTACGGGGCGGAGGCCTCCTGGAGGCGGTCCAGGACGACTCCCGGCTGCACCACGGCCGTGCGGGTGTCTGCGTCCACGGACAGGACGCGGTTCATGTGGCGGGTGAAGTCGAGGACCACGCCCGTGCCGGTCGCCTGGCCGGCGATGGATGTGCCGGCGCCTCGGGCCACGACCGGTACGGCCAGGTCGGCGCACGCGGAGAGTGTTGCCGCTACGTCGTCGGCGTCTCTCGGGGCCACCACGCCCAGGGGGACGCGGCGGTAGTTGGACGCGTCCATGGTGGTGAGCGCTCGGGCGGTTGCGTCGAATTCGACGTCGCCGCGCACGGTGTCGGTCAGCGCTGCGTTCAGCTCGCGCTGCAGTAGCGGTTGCGGCTTGTGCTGCGGCTTGCCCTGATCCGTTTCGCTCATGTGGCCAAGCATGCATGGCCCTCCGGGGGTGGGCGGGAGTGTGCGCCTGCGGCGCGGGGTGGGGGTGTGCTGGTGGCTGTGCTTCGGCTGGCCCGCCGTTGGGGCTGGGCGCGCCGTTCCCCGCGCCCCTTACGGGCTTGCGCCCGGATTTCGGCCTGCCCGCCATCGTGGCCGGGCGCGCCGTTCCCCGCGCCCCTTAGGGGCTTGCGCCCGGATTTCGGCTTCACCGCCGTCGTGGCCGGGCGCGCCGTTCCTCGCGCCCCTTACGGGGCCTGCACCCCCGACTTCGGCCTGTCCGCCGTCGTGGTTGCTCGCGCCGTTCCCCGCGCCCCTTGCGGGGCTTGCGCTTGACCGGTGTCGTGGTTGTGCGGGGCGCTCGGGGGGTGGCGTTTCGTGCGCCCCGTTGTGCGCCGGGGCGGCTCCTCAGGGAATCGGGGACGAATTGTGAGAGTGCGCCAGAACGTGCCCGTTCCGATCACGAAGTCCCATATAGTGACCGCCAGTTGAGCACCAGGTGTCGCATCCCGCCCAGGACACGACCGAGGACACGATTCATGACCGCGCCCACCTCGCAAGCGCGCCCCACAAAAGATCGGCCGTCCCTCGCACAACTCGGCGACGCACGACCCCGTCTGCGTGCCGTCGCCCTCGCTCCGCTCCTGACGGTCGTACCGGCCGGGTTCGCCGTCGGAGCCGCGGTCGCCCTCGCTCCCGCTCAGGCGCGCGTCCCCCTCGGCTGGGGCCTGGGCGCGGCCCTCCTCCTGCTGTGCGCGGCCGTTGCCGTGGCCGGCCATGCCGCACAGACCTCACGATTACTCCTCCGCCGTCTCGAAACGGTCTCCCAGGACGCCGGCCGATTACTCCAGGAGAAGGCCGCCCTCACGGAGGAGTCCGCCAGGGAACAGGCCCGCCTCACCGACGAGTTCACCCGGGAACGCGCGCGACTCGCCGAGCAGAACGCCCACCAGAAGGTGCGGCTCGCCGCCGAACTCGACCGGGAGCGCACCCGGCTCGGCGCCGAGAACGCGCGCGTGACCTACGAGTTGCGGCAGGCGAGAACCGACCGGGCCACCGCGATCGCGGCCTCCGCCAACACCGCCGGCCGCCTCCAGGCCCTCGCCACGAGCATGCTGGCCGACCTGCGCGCCATGGAGGAGCGGCACGCCGACGAGGACGTGCTCGCCGACCTCCTCCACCTCGACCACCGCACCGCGCAGGCGGGCCGTCTCGCCGACTCCGTCGCCGTCCTCACGGGCGCACGCTCCGGCCGCCGCTGGGCCCGGCCCATCGGCATGGAGTCGATCCTGCGCGGCGCGATGGGCCGCATCGGCGGCTATCAGCGCGTACGCGTCCACTCGGCGAGCGAGGCGGCGGTCGCCGGGCACGCCGCCGAAGCCGTGATGCACGCGCTCGCCGAGATCCTCGACAACGCCGCGAACTTCTCACCGCCGACGGCCGAGGTGCACGTCTACGTGGAAGAGGTACCGGCCGGGGTCATCGTCTCCGTGGAGGACAGCGGCCTGGTGATGGGCGAGGCCCAGCTCCGGCGCGCCGAACAGGCCGTCTCCGGTACGCAGACGGGGCTCGGCGGCCTCACCGGCGCCCGGCTCGGGCTCACCGTCGTCGGCCTGCTCGCCCGTAAGTACGGCCTGACGGTCTCCTTCCGCCCATCGGCGCGCGGCGGCACGGGCGTCCTGGTCCGCATCCCGCAGGAGATCCTCGCGACCCCGGCGTCGCCGACCACGACGGCGACGGCGACGGCGACAACCCCTGCTTCCGCTTCCGCCCCTGCTTCCGCCTCCGCTTCCTCCGTACCGCCCTCCGGGCCGGGCTTCACGGGCTTCACACCTGCCTCGTCACCGCCGCCGTTCCGGGCACCCTTTTCACCCTCGGCCCCTGCCCCGGCCCCCGTGCAGACCCCGTACCCGATCCCCGAACCGGCCGACACGGCCGGCGCGACGGGCGCGACGGGCGCGGCCGACACGGCGGCCCCCGTCGTACGAGGGTCCTCGTCGCCCTTCCCCGGGCCGCGCCCCGGGCCCTGGAGCGACCCGGAGGATCCGGAGGCGTTCCCCTGGTCCGGCTCGCACGGGTCGTACGCCGCCTCCCACGCGGTCCCCGACCTGGACCCGGAGCCGGTTCCGGCCCACGGTTTCCGGCCCAGGCCCACCGGCCATCCCGACCACTCCAGCCACTCCAGCCACTCCGATGAGGCCGACCACGCCGATCACGCCGAACTGCTCCCGAGGCGTCACCGCGGGCGCACCCTCGCCGAAGCCGAAGCCGAGGCCGCAAGCGCAGGCGCAGGCGTAGGCGCAAGTGAAGCCGGCGCGGAAGCCGCGGCTGAGGCCCGGCCGGACCACGCCCACCCCACCCCCGACGACGTGATGAACCGCGCCAACCGTTTCAACAGTTTCCGCCAAGCCGTGCGCCGCCCTCCGGCGGACGAGCCCGTACAGCCCCGTACGAGCCCTGCCACCCCCCACCCGGAAGGCGAACCCACGTCATGACCGTCCACACCGGCATCACCTCGGCGACCGACACCACCTCGGCCACCCCGGCCACCTTCTCCGCGTCGACGACCGAGGAAAAGCTCGGCTGGCTCGTACAGGGGCTGCTGGCGCGCACCCCGGGAGCCCGGCATGCGCTCGTCCTCTCCCGGGACGGCCTCAAGCTGTGCAGCACCCCGGAACTCTCCGTCGACCAGGCCGACCACCTCGCCGCCATCGCCGCCGGGATCCAGGCGCTGTCCCACGGGGCCTCGCTCCAGTTCGGGGACGGCACCGGGGACGTACGGTCGGCGATGACCGAGTTCTACGGCGGGATCCTGTTCATCGTGGAGGCGGGCGAGGGCGCGCACCTGGCCCTGGTCACGACCGAGGACGCCGACACCGGGCTCGTCGGGCACAACATGGGCCAGCTCGTGGAGCAACTCGACGGACACCTGAGCGCGCCACCACGCCGGCCATGAGCCGCCCGGGCAGGGACGACGCGCCCGACCGGCTCTACACCCTCACCCAGGGGCGTACCCGGTCCGCGCCCGGCACGCCCTTCGACCTGCTGACGCTGGTCGTCGCCGAATCCGATCCGGTGCCCGGCATGCAGTCGGAGCACGCGGCGATCCTGCGCCTCACCGGGCGGCCCACCGCCGTCGCCGAGGTCGCCGCCGAGCTCCGGCTGCCGGTCACCATCACGAAGATCCTGCTCTGCGACCTGCTCGCCGAGGGCCGCGTCAGCGCCCGCCATCCCCGCAGGGCCGAGCTCGGCGGCCGGCCCGATCCCCACATCCTGGAACAGGTGCTCGTTGGACTCCGCAACCTCTGAAGCCTCTGACGCCCGGGAGACGGCCCGGTGAACCCCGACCCCGTACGCCTCGATGGTCCCCGGTTCCTGTCCGCCGAACCCGCCGCCCTGTACCGGGAGTTGCGGCGCGAGTTCGGCGCGGTGGCCCCGGTGCTGCTCGACGCGGACATCCCGGCGTGGCTCGTCCTCGGCTACCGCGAGCTGCACCAGGTCACCGGGGACGCCGTGCTGTTCAGCCGGGACTCCGGCCTCTGGAACCAGTGGGAACGTGTCCCCGACGGCTGGCCGCTGCTGCCGATGATCGGGCGCGGGCACTCCTCCGTCCTGCACACCGTCGGCCCACGCCACCGCGCGCGCGTGGCGGTGATCGGCGGCGCCCTCGAAGCCGTCGACCCGTTCGAGCTGCGCGCCCACACCGAACGGCTCGCCGACGAGCTGATCGACGCGGTGTGCGCCGACGGCACGACGGACCTCGTCGCGCGGTACGCGGACCTGCTTCCCGTACGGGTCCTCGCGGCCCTCTACGGATTCGCCGACGAGCAGGGGCCGGGCCTGGTCGCCGCCATGAACGACATGGTCGACGGGCGCGAGGACGCCCACGCGGGGCAGCTGCACGTGGCCGCGTGCATGGCGCGGCTGGTGGCGGACCGGGCGGCGCGGCCCGCGGACGACGTGGTCAGCCGCATGCTCGCCGCCGGGCGCACGGCGGCGGGGCCCGCGCTGACGCACGAGGAGATCGCCAAGGATCTGATCGTCATGCTGACCGCGGGCCAGCAGCCGACCGCGGGCTGGATCGGCAACTCGCTGCGGCTGATGCTGACGGACGACCGATTCGCCGCGTCGCTGTTCGGCGGGCGGCGCAGTGTCGCCGAGGCCATGAACGAGGTCCTGTGGGAGGACACGCCCACCCGGACCGTGGCCGGCCGCTGGGCGTCGCGCGACGCCCGGCTCGGCGGGCGGGCCGTCCGCGCGGGGGATCTGCTGCTCCTCGGTGTCCAGGCCGCGAACCACGATCCGCAGGTACGCACCCACGGGACGGCCCTGACCGGTGGGAACGGTGCGCACTTCTCGTTCGGGCACGGGGAGCACCGGTGTCCGTTCCCGGCGCAGGAGATCGCGGAGGTGGTCGCGCGCACGGCGATCGAGGTGGTCCTGGACCGCCTCCCCGACCTCGACCTCGCGGTCCCGGCCGGCTCCCTGACCCGCCGCCCCTCCCCCTGGCTGGGCAGCCTGACCACCCTCCCGGTCCGCTTCACGCCAACGGCGCCGCGGGGCACCTAGGGGCGCGGGGAACTGCGCAAGAGGGGGCGAGGGGGCGGAGCCCCCCATGCAGTGACGGGGAGGGTAAGGGCGGCGGGGGCGAAAACCGGCCCTTCCCCACCCCCCGGTGTCTCATCCGACGGACGACGTTTCACCCACGTTTCCGGGAACGGCTACGCTCCCGTTGTGGCTGATATCCAGATCCCCGCAGACCTCAAGCCCGCCGACGGCCGTTTCGGCGCGGGCCCCTCCAAGGTGCGAACGGAGTCGCTCAGCGCGCTGGCCGCAACCGGCACGTCCCTGATGGGCACATCCCACCGCCAGGCCCCGGTCAAGAACCTCGTGGGGAAGGTCCGCGAAGGTGTGAGCGACCTCTTCTCGCTCCCCGAGGGATACGAGGTCGTCCTCGGCAACGGCGGCTCCACCGCGTTCTGGGACGTGGCGACCCACGGACTGATCGAGAACAAGTCGCAGCACCTGACGTTCGGCGAGTTCTCGTCGAAGTTCGCCAAGGCCGCCAAGCTGGCGCCGTGGCTGGCGGACCCGGACGTCATCACCTCCGAGCCGGGTACGCACCCGGAGGCGGTGGCCCAGTCCGGCGTGGACGTCTACGCCCTCACCCACAACGAGACCTCCACCGGTGTCGCCGCCCCCATCAAGCGGGTCGCGAACGCCGACGACGGTTCCCTCGTCCTCGTGGACGCCACCTCCGGCGCGGGCGGCCTCCCGGTCGACATCGCGGAGACGGACGTCTACTACTTCGCCCCGCAGAAGTCGTTCGCGGCGGACGGCGGCCTGTGGATCGGCATCTTCTCCCCGGCCGCGATCGAGCGCGCCGAGCGCATCCACGCGAGCGGGCGCCACGTACCGGAGTTCTTCTCGCTCCCCACGGCGATCGACAACTCCCGCAAGAACCAGACGTACAACACCCCGGCGCTCGCGACCCTCTTCCTCCTCAACGACCAGTTGGAGTGGATCAACGGCGAGGGCGGCCTCGACTGGTCGGTCCGCCGCACGGCGACCTCCTCGCGCACGCTCTACGGCTGGGCCGAGGACGTCAAGTACGCGAACCCGTTCGTCACCGACCCGGCCAAGCGCTCGCAGGTCATCGGCACGATCGACTTCTCGGACGACGTGGACGCGTCGGCCGTCGCCAAGGTCCTGCGCGCCAACGGCATCGTCGACACCGAGCCCTACCGCAAGCTCGGCCGCAACCAGCTCCGCGTGGCGATGTTCCCGGCGATCGACCCGTCGGACGTCGAAGCGCTCACGAAGTGCATCGACTACGTGATCGAGAAGCTCTGACCTTCTCCGCGTAGAACTTCTCGTACGCCGATGGGGGCGCCCGGACACCACCGGGCGCCCCCGTCATCGTCCGGGGACGGGTTCTTGAGCTCTTGAGCCGCTCAGCTCCGGCCCGGCGCGTAGTAGGTGCTGATCCAGGCCAGACCGGTGCGGCTCACCGCGACCATCGCCACCTCCGCCCCCGCGCCGAAGTAGTACGTGCGGCTGCCTGCGCACTGGTCCAGTGCGCTGGTGACCGCCGCGGCATCGGTATTGCGGATCTTGGCAGTGGCCTCGGTGAGATAGCCGTCGACGAGGCTGCGTATCCGCTGCTCGCCCGCTTCCCCCGACAGATCGCCCGCATTGTGGGGCAGGTGCTTGAGGGCGTGCTCGACGACCGCCTGCGGGCTGCCGAAGGTGAGCTTCCCCGATTGCTGTTTCAGTGTCTCGGCGAAGGGGAGGCTGTGGGCAGCCCAGACGCTCTCGTCTCCGATGTGCAGGGGCTGCGCCATGCCCGCCGCCTCCAGCGCCACGCGGTACCGCCTCAACAGCTCCGGCTGGTCACCGCCGGACACGTACGTGTTCGGCGGCAGCGACTGACCGACGGCCAGGTACGCGGCTTGCGCGTGCACGAAGTCCGCGCAGGTGGTGGGTTTTTGTTCAACGGCGAATGCACCGGCATCCTGAAGGATCTTTTGGGCGCCGAGGTAGACGCCCATCTTCGTGGCACCATCCCAGTGGCGCAGGAGACGGATCTTGTCGCTCACGTCGGTGTACTGCGCGGCAGTTCCACCGAGCGCCTTGTACACCGTCTGCATCTGTTGCGCCAGCCACCCGTTGGTCACCACCCGCTTCTTGTGCAGGACATTGACGTCGCCGCCCACCATGGCCGCGAAGTCATCGGAAGCTCGCTGCGAGTCCAGGAACGCCGGGTGCGCCGAGAAGCTGTCCTCCTTCCACTGCACCAGCCAGTACGGTGCCCCGGGCTTGAAGTTTGCTTTCAGGCGTACCAGTTCTTGGTTGAGCGCCTCCCATGGCATGAGCTGTCCCCTTCGTGTCGTGTCGTCGAAGGTGCTGTGAATGCGTCAGCGTGGCACGGAAGCTGTCATACCGGGACACGTCAGGGTGGCGTAATCGCGCTGCGCCAGTCAGCCGACGCGCATGGCCAGGACTGCCGGGCGGACGGGGGCAGTCCTCTGCCTGCCTGCAGCCACGCGGAACGGCCTAGCCGAGATGCCGCAGGAACGCGTGCCAGCTCTCGCGCGAGACGGTGAGCAGGGGGCCGTCCGATTCCGGCTGCTTGCTGTCGCGGACGGCCCGACCGCCGACGGCCGAGTCGGCGACCTCGACGCAGTTGCTCTCCGCGCCCGAGTACGACGACTTACGGAAAGGGCCTATGTCCTCGGTCACGATGCGACTTCCTTCAAGCTCCGCAGTACGCCCCGGATGAGTCGCGCGCTCATCTCCCGTGCCAGTCCGCTAGCAGAACTGTTGCAGAAACGCGTGCCAGCTCTCGCGGGAGACAGTGAGGAGAGGGGCGTCCGATTCCGGCTGCTTGCTGTCGCGGACCGCCCGACCGCCGACGGCCGTGTCGGCGACCTCGACGCAGGCGTTCTCCGCGCCCGAGTACGACGACTTCCAGAAGGGGCTTATGACCTCGGTCACGATGTGTCTTCCTTCAAGCTCCGCAGTATGCCCCGGATGAGCGTCACGCTCGCGTCAGGCGTCAACGCTGACGATCGTAGTAGGTCGTATGCATTGGCGTAAGCGGCGAGATCCTCGGCTCCTTCAAGGACCGATGCGCCTCGCAGATTGTCCATGGCAACGGCCTCGACCGTCGGCTCCTCGTCGAAACTGAAGGAGGAGAAGGCAGAGGAGTAACCGGCCAGGACGCCCGCGCTGAACGGCAGCACCTGCACAGTGACGTTCTTCCGCTTTCCGATCTCAAGAACAGCGGACAACTGATCGCGGTGAATGTCGACGCTCACCAGCGGGTGTGCGAGTACCGCTTCCCAGACGATAGCCGTGTATGACGCGCCACCCTCCTCGATCTTCGCCTGTCGCCCCGCACGCACCTTCACCAACTGGGCGGCCCGTTCCGGCTCGATGCAGTGAGGACTGGCCGCGATCACCGCTTCCGCGTAAGCCGCAGTTTGCAGCAGCCCCGGAATCATGACCGGCTGCCACTCCCGGATGTAGGTCGCGTCGTCCTCCAACGCGATGTGATCGACGTAGTCCGGCCGCAGATGCGCGGCATGCTCAAGCCACCAGCCCCGTCGCTTCGACTGTCGGGCCAACTCCTCAAGTTTTTGGCGGACTTCGAGGTCGCGTACCCCGTACGCATCCAGCAGCGCCCGGATTTCGAGCGGTCGGGCGGACACATGCCCGGTCTCGATGCGACTGACCCTGGTCTGGTGGGCCGCGATCACCTCGGCGGACTGCAGCTGGTCCAGTTTCGCCGCCAGCCGGTAGGTCTTGAGCGCAGCGCCAAGTCGCCTGCTGCGCACCGTCGGCCGTCCCGCTACGGGCATCCCGGCCCCCTCTCCTGTCGCGACGAAACTGTAGGGCATATCTCGATCGAACATACATCCAGGTGCTTACATGCACCCCTATCGATTGCGAGTCGACTTCTTGCCGCCCTACGCTCATGCAAAGCAGAGGTGTTCAGTTCCGCATCTTGACGACACATCAGGGAGTACGGCACCCCCATGCCCGAGACCGAAACCTTCCGCATCCCCCGCCACAAAAGCCACATCCCCGCCGCCCGCCAACGCGTCCGCAAGACCCTCGCGGGCTGGGGCGTCACCGGCGAACTCGCTGACGCGGTCACCCTGTCGGCGAACGAACTCGCCACCAACGCCGTGACGCACTGCCGAGTGCCCTGCGCCCGCATCCGGATCACGCTCACGCTCGACGGACCGGAGTTGGTCTTGGCGGTCTCCGACCCGGACCGGGACGGACTCCCCCGCCCGCGCGACTCGGCCCCGGACCAGGAGAGCGGCCGCGGCCTCGCGCTGGTGGAGGCGTCGGCCGACTCCTGGGGGTACCGGCAGGGCCCGTACACGAAGAGCGTGTGGGCCCGGTTCACGCTCGCGGAGAAGCCGGCGGGGGACCGTGTTCCGGTTCCTTCGTGACGCGGTCGCCCGCCTGGGCAGCCGACCGCGTCCCCACCGCCCCGAGGCCGGCGACTGGGACCTCGCGCGTGAGGTGAGAGCGCCGGACCCCTACGTGTGGCGACTCCCCAGCCCCCACGACGCCCGCTGGCGCCGCTGGTCCAGACGCCATCGACTGACCGGCCGCTACCCGCCGTTGCTGGCTGAAGAAGATTGCTGGAAGCGCCCGGACCGCCTCCGGGCCCCGCACCCGCCCCGGCAGGCCGAGGACGACATGGTCCGGCTGTACGTGCTCGTGCGCCGAGATCCAGAAAGGGTGCGGGCGACCGCCCACCAGGCCCCTGACGCCCTCGGCCTACCACACGGACGATGGCTGTAGAGGAACTCTCCAGGGGGTCACCCGGCCGAGCGGGCAGGAGTTCCCTTCGGTTCCAGGAGGGAATCAGCATGGCCGAGTGACCCAGCTCTCGACGCGGCGCAACCGCCACCGCATCATCCGTGACGCGGTCCTGGCCGTCATCGGTACGGCGTGCATCGGATTCGCAGTCTGGTTCATGACGACGGACTTCGGCGGCAAGGACGCCGACGCCGACGACCCGGTCGCGGTCCTCGGACTCATCGCCGGCATCGCATCGCTGCTGGTGGCCCTCGCCGACCTCGTGTTGCAGCAACCCGCCCCGCCCAGCCCTGCCGCATGCGCGGACGACCTGGCAGACAGTCTCCGGGCGCAGTGGCGGGAAGAGTCACAGGCTCGCGGGCTGCACAATCCCCAGGTTCTGCCCCTGGCCTGGGCGGCGACCCGTCGCCCCGTCGCCGACCCGCCGGGAGGCAGAACCGTACGGCTGCGGCTCGACGGCCGACTGCAAGGGGTCTTCTCAGCGGTGACCGCTCAACTGGCCACGGCGTACCAAGGGTTGCCGCAGAGACGACTGGTCACCATCGGTGAACCGGGCGCGGGCAAGACCGTACTGGCACTGCTGCTCACTCTGGGACTGCTCGACGCACGACAGCCCGGCGATCCCGTACCCGTCATGTTGTCCGCCTCCACCTGGGATCCCGTGCGCGAACGGCTGGACGACTGGATCGCGCGGTCCCTCGCCGCCTCCCACTATGACGGCCGCCTGGAGATCCCCCGCATCATGCTGAGCCATGGCCTGCTGCTCCCGATCCTCGACGGGCTCGACGAGATCCCCGAATCGGCCCGCCGCAGCGCCGTCCGGGGCCTCAACCACGCGATCGGTGACGACCG
This sequence comes from Streptomyces sp. NPDC060205, assembly GCF_042728395.1. Taxonomy (NCBI): domain Bacteria; kingdom Bacillati; phylum Actinomycetota; class Actinomycetes; order Kitasatosporales; family Streptomycetaceae; genus Streptomyces; species Streptomyces sp. NPDC060205. Next base: position 7,537 of record NZ_JBHWZP010000063.1, on the reverse strand, counting down.
CCCCGTCGTGGTCACCTGTCGTGCCACCGAGTACGAGGACCTCATCCGGGGCGGCGCCCCCACCCTGCGCCGCGCACCGGTCATCGAGGTGTCGCCCGTGCCGCCCGAGGACGCCATCGGCTACCTGGAAGCCGTGCCGTGGCCGAACGCCACCGACTGGACCCCCGTGTTCGACCGGTTGCGGACCGATCCCGGCGGCCACCTGGCGACCGCGCTGTCCACTCCGCTCATGGTGACGTCGGTCCGCCTTGTCTACCAACACAGCGCCCAGGATCCGGCGGAACTGCTGGATCCAGCACGCTTCGACTGCCAGTTCGCGGTGGAGGACCATGTCATCCACCAGCTCGTGGACGCCGCGTACAGCCCTGTTCCCGGGCTGCCCGGTAGAGGTCGACCGCGGCAACGGTGGACCGCGGAGCAGGCGCGGGGCTGGCTGACGTTCCTGGCCTGCTATCTGCACGACCATCGGGAGCGGGACCTGGCGTGGTGGCGGATGAGTGACCATCTGCTCTCCCGGTGGATGGGACCGGCCGTCGGCATCGGCCTGGGGGTGGTACTGGCTCTGTTCTCCTTCGTGTGGAACACGGCACTGGGCATCGTCGATTTCGACGGGCAGGCGGTAACTCTTCTGACGGCCCTGATCATCGGCGGCGGTTTCGCTCTGTTGTCCTACATCGTGTGGTACGCCGCCTCGGTGCGGCCGCCCGGCCGGCTGACGGTGTCGGCGCAGGGGGCGTTGGGACGGCTCCGCCGGGGCTTCGGCAACGGAGCCGCGCTGAGCGCGGTATCCGTGGCGCCCCTGATGTTGGCCGGTTCCGGATACGTCGTCCTGTCCGAGCTGGGCGGCCCGGGCAACCTCGAAGCCGCCCAGTTCTGCGCCGAGATGCTCATGGTCTGTCTGTCCCTGACCTGCGTGCTGGGAATGTCGCTCGCCGCGCACAGTTGGCTCAGCGCACCGCCGTCCCGGGCGAGCCGGGTCAGTCCCCGGTCCCTGCTGCGGCAGGACCGGGTCTCCTCACTCACCGGGGCCCTGACGTCGGGCCTCGTCGTAGCCGCGACAGGTCTGGCCGGGTGGTATGCCGGAGTGCTGCTCGGTGATGTGGTGTTCCGCGTGCTCACCTACGGAGCGGGATGGCCCGGCCATGGAGCGATGGACGAGCTCGCCGAGGTCAGATGGCGTACCCTGCGCGACTGGTTCAGCACCGGCGGACCGATCTCGATGCTCGGCCTGGCCGTGCTGCTCCCCGGCGCCGCGTTCGCGCTCCTCGTACTGCTGCCCAGAGCCTGGCCGCGGTTCGTCCTGACCAGGAGCTACCTTGCTGCACGCGGCAAGTTGCCCTGGCGATTGATGACGTTCCTCGCCGACGCCCGGCAGCGAGAACTGCTGCGCCAGTCGGCAGGCGTCTACCAGTTCCGGCACATCAGGCTCCAGGAAGCCCTGGCCGGGCAGCCGACCTACGCCCCCGACCGGTCGGCCCCACCCGCCGATCAAAGGAAGGAGATCACCCGTCGCGTGGTGCTGGCCGTCGGCGCGGGAGGTGTCCTCACCCTGGCGGCGGGCGGGCTCATCGGACGCCATGACCGAAGCCGGGGCGTCTTCCACAACCCCGAGATGATGCGCATGACAGGAGTGGCCTTCCGGCCCGGCAACCCTCACGAGCTCGCCGTCGTAGCGGCGGACGGAACCCTGTGGCTGTGGAACGGGGACAGCTCGTACGAGCCGTCCCCGCTGCACGAAGGGGACGGGGCCGGCTCGTACGCCAGTTCCGATGTGGTGTTCCACCGGCATGGCAGATACCTGGCGGTGGCCATGCCGGGAGCCATGCAACTGAGGGATATGGAATACGGCGGGAAAGTATCCGACCAGTTCTCCTGGGATGAGGGGGATGTAGAGGCAACAGTCGCCGCCATGCACAAGGGAGACCACATCGCAGGGACATTGGAAGACCAGGGTTACCTGTGGAGGATGACTGACGCCGGCCGTATCAGCAAGCCGTCCCGATTCGACGCGGGGGAGAACGGGACCTACGCTGCGGAGTTCCTGCACAACGACAGCCTTGTCACAGCGGGTTACGAACTCGACATGACTCTCTTCGAGACCCCCGCGCTCACCCGACGGCGTGGATGGCCGACCTCGGACATTCTCACCACCGCGACCTCCCGCAGCGGTGATCATGACTTTGGCAAGTTGAAGATCATCACGTGCCCCCGGTATCACCGCCTCGCCTTGATCGATTTTCTGGGCGGCTATCTCGTGTCCTACGGCTCCGGCGGAGTGGAGCGCCTGGAGCACGAGTTCGGTCCCGCCACCGCGGCAGCGTTCAGTCCCAGCGGGAGGCTGCTCGCAGTGGCGGAGCCGCACGGCGACGTGCGCCTCTTCGAGGTCGGCAGCGGCATCGTCGCCCCCACCCGATTGGCCACGCTCTACGGACACACGGCATCGGTCAGTTCCATCGATTTCAGCCATGACGAAAGACTGATGGCCACGGCCGGCGAAGACGGCACTGTGCGCGTCTGGAAGCTTGCCGACTTCGGCGTCTCCCCTTGACAGCAGACCCCCTGACAACAGATCCCGTCGACGCAGGGAACATATTCGATATACGTCTCCGAGGACGCCCGGTAATTCACCGGGCGCCCTTTCCTCACGTAACGCGGGCAGCCGTGCGGCTCAGGTCGCCGTGCAGCTCACCGAAGGCGTACCCCCGCCACCGGGCGCTCCCCCGAACCCGAAGCTCGCCGAACCGCCCACCGCGACCGTCCCGTTGTGGTCGGCGTTGACGGCCGTCACCGTCGCGGCGCTCTGCGTGTACGACGCGTTCCACATGCTCGTGACCTTCTGGGCGCCCGGCCAGGTCCAGGTCGTCTTCCAGGACTTGAGCGCGGTCGTGCCGGTGTTGGTCACCTTCACCTCGGCGTTGAAGCCGCCGCCCCAGTCGCTGCTGACGGTGTACGCGGCGGTGCAGGCGGCCGTGCCGCCTCCCGGATCACCGGGGTCGCCGGGGTCGCTTCCGCCGCCCTCCGCCGGGAAGCCCGGCGCCTTCACGCTCGCGAGGTAGCCGTCCTTGACCGTGTCCACGCTCGTCCAGTCGTCCTTCAGGATGCCGCCCGTGTCACCGGAGTTGGGGTTCCACGACCAGAAGGTCCAGGAGATGCTGTCGGCGCCGTACGTGCCGGTCGGGCGGAGGTAGCTCACCAGCGCCGCGAGCCACTTCTGGTCGACGGCCGACTGGAGGGTCGTACCGAACTCGCCGACCCACACCGGGGCGATGTTCTGCTTGAAGATGTAGCCCCAGTACTTGTCCCAGACGCCCGGCATGTTGGCGGGGAAGGACGGATCGCTGAACCAGCTCTGCTGGGCCACGCTGGTGGCGTAGTCGTGGGCGGAGTAGACGACCCGGTTCGGGACGTCGAGCTGTACGGGGTACTGCGCGACCCCCATCAGATTGCCGCCCCACCAGCCCGACACGCCGTCGACGGTCTGCACGCCCTCCACGAAGATCAGCAGTTCGGAGTTGGCGGACAGGACCGCGTTCCCGGCGCGCTGGGCGGCGAGCCGCCAGTCCCTCGTCGTGTCGCCGCAGCCCCAGCAGGCGGGATCGTGCGGCTCGTTGTGCAGGTCGATGCCGATCACCGTGGGGTTGCCCTTGTAACGGGCCGCGAGAGCCTTGAGGTTGGTGATCCAGGTCGTCTCGGGGACCGCCGCGGTGTACCAGAGCGCCGACTGGCCCGCCGCGTCCGGCCGGTGCCGGTCCAGGATGACCTTCAGACCGTCCTGCCCCGCGTACGCCACGAGCTTGTCGATGATCTGGAGGGGCGAGAGCCCCTGGAGGTCGGCGTTCTTGCCGCCGGAGAAGTCGATGCTGTTGGCGACGGCACCGCTCTTGAGGATGTCATCGCTGTAGGGCAGCCGGATGGCGTTGTAGCCGAGCGACTTCATCTGGTCGATCATGCTCTTGTAGTCGCGGGCCCAGAGTCCGTGGACGGCGTTGTTGGACGTCTCGAAGCCGAACCAGTTGATGCCGGCGATCCGTACCGGCTGTCCTGCGGCGTCCAGGATCTGCCGGCCGCTGGTGTGCCAGTAACCGGCTCCGGGGGCGGCGGCCTTGGCGGCGGACTGCACGACGGCCGCCGTGTCCGCGTGCGCGGCCTGGACACCGGACAGCGGTAGCAGGAGCGCCACGACGGCAGCACCCAGCGCTCTTCGCAAGCTGCGAAACATGTCGCTGCTTCCTCTCGGGGGAGATCGGGAAGGCGCGGGCCCGGAACGCGGTGGGAGCGCTCCCACCCCACCACGCTCCCCCATGGAAGGCATTGCGCGTGGACACGTCAAGGAGTCGTGCGGCATTCGGGACACTCGGGCTCCCGGACACCGCACGACGCCATACAGCCGGCACCCCTTCACTTGCTGAGCTTCTGGAACCTCCGTACCGCCAGGGGAACGAAGACCAGCGTCAGGATCACCGGCCACACCGCCGCCATCAGCAGCGCGTGCTGCTCGATCCAGGTGTCACCGCCGCCGACCGGCGTGCCGAACAGTTCGCGGGTGGCCGCCGCCGTCGACGAGATCGGGTTCCAGGCGGCCACGTGGCCCAGCCAGTCGGGCATCAGCTGCGGCGCGACGAAGATGCTGGAGATCATCGTCAGCGGGAACGCGACCGCGAACAGACCGCCGGCCGCCTCCGGGTTGGGCACGAGCAGGCCGAGCCACACTCCCAGCCAGATCAGCGCGAACCGCAGCCACAGCAGCAGCCCGAAGGCCCCCAGGAAGGCGAAGCCGCCGTCCGGCCGCCAGCCCATGGCCAGCGCGGTGAGCATCAGGATCGTCAGCTCGGCGCAGGCCACCATGAGATCGGTGAGCCCGCGCCCGGCGACGACGGCGGACGGCGACATCGGCATGGAGCGGAACCGGTCGATGACGCCCTTCGTGGAGTCGTACACGACCAGTGTCGCCGTGTTGATGAACCCGAAGGCCATCGTCATCACGAACATGCCCGGCATCAGGAAGTCCCGGTAGTCGCCGCCGCCCGGAACCTGCATCGCGCTGCCGAAGACGTATCCGTACAGCAGCACGGACAGGATCGGGAAGCCCAACTGCCAGGCGATGTTGATGGGTTGGCGCTGGTAGTGGGTGAGGCCGCGCCGGACGACGTTCCAGCAGTCGGCGAGCACCCAGTAGGTACGGCCGCGGTCGCGAAGCACCCGCACGCCGGCCACCTCGGCCACCTCGGCCACCTCTTTCAAGCCGCTCATGCCGCGACCTCCTTCGTGTCGGTGCCGGTGTCGGTGCCGGTGTCGGTGCCGGTGCCGGTGCCGGTGCCGGCGTCCGTGCGGTGGCCGGTCAGGCGCATGAAGACGTCGTCCAGGCTGGGCCTGCGCAGTCCGATGTCCTCCACGCGCACCCCCTCGTCCTGGAGCGTCCGCGCCACCTCGGTGAGCGCGGCGACCCGGTCGGTGACGGGCGCGTGCACCCTCGACTCGTTCTCGTCGGACTCCGGTTCGCCGTCCGAGACGCGGGCGACGACCTTCACCGCCCGCGCGATGTCGGCCCGCTCGGCGACGACGACCTCGATCCGGTCACCGCCCACCCTGTTCTTCAGCCCGTCCGGGGTGTCGTCCGCGATGGCCCGCCCCTGGTCGATGACGGTGATGTGCGAGGCGAGTTTGTCGGCCTCCTCCAGGTACTGCGTGGTCAGCAGCACGGTCGTGCCGCCGGAGACCAACGCCCGTACGGATTCCCACACTTCGCCGCGCCCGCGGGGGTCGAGCCCGGTCGTGGGCTCGTCCAGGAACAGCACGGCCGGGGTGAGGATCATCGAGGCGGCGAGGTCCAGACGCCGCCGCATCCCGCCGCTGTACTGGCCGACTCCCTTGCCGGCCGCGTCGGTGAGGTCGAACTGCTCCAGCAGTTCCGTCGCGCGCAGCCGCGCCCGGCGCCCGCCGAGGTGGAACAGCCGCCCGAACATCTCCAGGTTCTGCCGGCCGGTGAGCACCTCGTCCAGTGCCGCGTACTGGCCGGTGAGCCCGATCCGCGCCCGTACCTCCCGGGGCTGCGAGACCACGTCGAGACCGGCCACCCGCGCGCTTCCCCCGTCCAGCCGGACCAGGGTGGAGAGGATACGGACGGCGGTGGTCTTGCCCGCGCCGTTCGGCCCGAGCAGGCCGTGCACCGTGCCCTTCCGTACGGCCAGGTCGAAGCCGTCCAGGGCGCGTTTCTCCCCGTACCTCTTTTCGAGCCCCTCGGCCCGTACCGCGTAATCGCCCACACTCGCGCTCGCACTCGCGCTGGCACTCACACCCACAGCACTCCTCCACCCGTGACGTCCGCCGGAGTTCGCCGAACTGAGTACACCGTACCCTTTTCAGAGTACGCCGTACTCAGTTTTAGGGCGGGGGCCTATCCTGAGGCGTATGACAAGCGGCTCGGGCGGAATGGACACCAGCGGCAGCGGAGACATCGTCCGCACGCTCCACCTGCTGTGGGACACGGGACCGCGTCCCAGCCGCGGCCCCAAGCCCGGTCTCAGCCTCGACCGGATCGTGGAGGCGGCCGTGCGGGTCGCGGACGCGGAGGGTCTTGAAGCGGTGTCGATGCGCCGGCTCTCCACGGAGCTGGGCACCGGCACGATGTCGCTGTACCGGTACGTCCCCGGCAAGGGCGAGCTGCTCGACCTGATGCTGGACCGCGTCCAGCGCACGGACGACGACCCGTCCGTGTACGGCGACGACTGGCGCTCGGCCCTGGAGACCCTGGGCCGCGAGAACCTCGCCCTCTACCGGCGCCACCCCTGGCTGCTGAAGGCCAACCAGTCCCGCCCGGTGCTCGGCCCCAGCGCCGTCGGGGGCATGGAGAAAGTGATCTCCCGCATCAAACCCATGGGCCTGAGCGACCCGGAGCTGGTCTCGGCGGTCATCCTGATCGACTCGTACGTCACCGGGGCCGCGCGGACCCAGCTGTACGCCCAGGAGGCCGAACGGGCGACAGGTCTGACGGACGCGGAGTTCTGGGCCGCCCAGTACCCGGTCCTGGAGAAGGCCATGGCCACCGGCCGCTACCCCGTGATGGCCGCACTCTCGGAGGACTCCTTCGGCACGGACTTCGACCACTTCGAATTCGGCCTCCAACGAATCCTGGACGGCCTGGCAGCACTGGTGGACAGCCGCCGCGACACGGACTGAGCGGACGGTGCGGACGGTGCGGACGGTGCGGACGGTGCGGACGGTAGTGCGTCGGGTGCGGGCCGGTGGGGGCTGGTCGCGCAGTTCCCCGCGCCCCTTAGGGGGTGGGGGTGAGGGTCGTGCGGTCGGTGCGGGCCGGTGGGGGTGAGCCGCGCCGTTCCTCGCGCCCCTAGGGGGCGGGGGTGACGGTGTTTGTGACGTGCGGGAGCGTCGTGGCTGGTCGCGCAGTTCCCCGCGCCCCTAGGGGGTGGGGGTGAGGGTCGTGCGGTCGGTGCGGGCCGGTGGGGGTGAGCCGCGCAGTTCCCCGCGCCCCTTAAGCAACGTCCGTGCGTCGGCCCCTGCTGCTTTAGGGGCGCGGGGA
>NZ_JBHWZP010000062.1:0-35936 GCF_042728395.1 Streptomyces sp. NPDC060205 | reverse complement strand
GGTGGGCCGCGCCGTTCCCCGCGCCCCTGACGGGGCGCACGCCCTTAGGGGCGCGGGGAACTGCGCGCTCAGCCCCCACCGGCCGGTGGACAGGTCACTACCATCAGCCCCACCCCCTCAAGGGGCGCGGGGAACTGCGCGCTCAGCCCCCACCGGCCGGTGGACAGGTCACTACCATCAGCCCCACCCCCTCAGGGGCGCGGGGAACTGCGCGACCGGCCCCCACCGGCCCGCACGCCGTGGACGGACCGCGCACCCCCCGGAGGGGACTCCCTCAGTCCTCCGGGAGTTCCAGTGGGGCGATCTCGTCGTAGACGTCCCCGGGACCGGGATTGGCCGCATCGGTCGCACCACCGAAGTGACGCATAACCCCCCACACCGCGTTGAGCGCAGTCTGCACAGCCCCCTCCGCCCACCCCGCCGTCCACGAGATGTCGTCCCCCGCGAGGAAGATCCCCCGCTTGTCCGCAGGCAGCCGGTCCTGCATGAAGTGCGTGAACAGACGCCGCTGGTACCGGTAGTGCCCGGGCAGGTTCGCCTTGAACGCCCCCATGAAGTACGGCTCGTTCTCCCAGGACACGGTCACCGGATTGCCGATGACGTGCTTCCTGATGTCGACCTTCGGATAGATCTCCCCGAGCGACTTCAGCATCACCTCCATCCGCTCGTTCGCGGACAGCGGCAACCACTTCAGACTGTCGTCGCACCACGTGTAGGAGAGGCAGATGACAGCCGGCTGATCCGGACCGTTGTCCAGAAGGTACGTACCCCGCGTCATACGGTCCGTGAGCGTCATCGACATGACGTCCCGCCCCGTCTCCTCGTCCTTGTCGAGCCAGAACGGCCGGTCCACCGGCACGAACAGCTTCGAGCTCTCCATGTAGTGCGTGCGCTCGATCGCCGTCCAGTGGTCGATGGGGAACAGCGCGTCGTCGCAGGCGACCTTGGACAGCAGCATCCAGGACTGCGCGGTGAAGATCGCCGCCCGGTACGTACGGATGTCCCCGGAGGCGTCGGTCACGGTGATCCGGTTGCCCGCGGTGCGGTTGAGCCGCGTCACGGCCGGCCGCGGCTCCCCGCCGTGCAGCGAGGCCAGCGAGGTCCCGTACGCCCAGTGCACGATCTTCTCGGGCTCGCGCTCCCACAGGCGCAGCGGCAGTTGCTGGCTGCCGCCGACGATCCCGCGGTGGTGGTCGTCGGCCTCGGTGTAGACGACGCGCAGGATCTCCAGGATGGAGTTCGGGAAGTCGGTGTCCCAGCCGCCCGTGCCGAAGCCGACCTGCCCGAAGATCTCGCGGTGCCGGAAGGACTTGAACGCGGCGGAGTCGCAGAGGAATCCGTAGAAGGTCTGGTTGTCGAGCTTCTCGACGAGCTTCGCCCAGATCTCCCGGATGCGCGGGACGTCACGCTCGCGCATCGCCTGGTTCATGTCGGAGAAGTCGGCGCCCTCCTCCAGGCAGGTGTTCCAGGCGGCGGCCACGTCCCGGTAGACCTGCGGCAGGTCGGCGAGCGTGCGGGCGTAGTGCGACTCGCCCTTGAGGTCGACGACCGTCGAGGGCGTGGTCTCGGAGAGCGGGTTGGGGAACGGTTCGGTCCGCAGCCCCACCAGGTCGATGTAGTGCTGGAGCGCCGTGGAGGACGGCGGAAAGCGCATCGCGCCCATCTCGGCGGTGAGCGAGGGGTCGCAGCCCTCGAAGCCGACCGTCCGCAGCCGCCCGCCGATCTTGTCCGCCTCGTACACGACGGGCCTGAGCCCCATCTTCATCAGCTCGTACGCCGCCACGATGCCGGAGAGGCCGCCGCCGATGACCGCCACCTCGGTGCCCAGCTCGGTCGCGGGTATCTGCCCGAGGCCCGCGGGATGGGCGAGGAAGTCGTCGTACGCGTACGGGAAGTCCGGGCCGAACATGGTGATCGGCGGCTGGGCGCCGGTGTGCGGGACGGCGGGGGGCACCGTGGACGTCATGGGGTACGGACTCCTTGCGCGAAAACGTGGGGTGGGGCGTGTGCTTCTCGTGGGGCGGGGGTGTCAGGCCAGGGACCCGTAGAGGCCGGGGCGGCGGTCCTTCAGGTACGGGTTGGCCTCGCGTGAGGCGGCGAGGAACACCGGGTCCACGTCACCGAGGACGAGTTCCTCGGTGCGGCCCGCGCGGGCCCGGGCGCCGCCGTCGGGTCCGGCCAGGGTGGAGAGCCCGACGAACTCGAACTCCCCTTCCGTGCCGACCCGGTTGACGTACGCGACGTACAGCTGGTTCTCGAAGGCCCGTACGGGCACGACGGACTCGGCGACGAACTGAAACGGATGCATCTGGGCCGTGGGCACCACGAGCAGATCGGTGCCGGCGAGGGCGTGCGCGCGGACGTTCTCCGGGAACTCCACGTCGTAGCAGATCATGAGTCCGACGCGGAGACCGTCCAGCTCGGCCTGGACGACCGGCTCGTCGCCGGGGGTGAACCACTCCTGCTCGAAGCAGCCGAAGAGATGGGTCTTGCGGTAGTTCGCGAGGCGCGTGCCGTCGGCGGAGATCAGCTGTGCGGAGTTGAAGACCAGGTCCGACACGCGTTCCGGGTAGCCGTAGACGACGGCGAGGCCGTGCCGGCCGGCGATCTCGGCGATCTCGTCCGCGGAGTCCCCGTCGGCGGGCTCGGCGAGCCGGTGGACGTCGGCGCCGATCGCGTAGCCGGTGAGGAACAGCTCCGGGGCGATCAGCAGCCCGGCGCCCGCGGCGGCGGCACGGCCCGCGGCCTCGTCGAGGACCTTGAGGTTCCCTACGACGGATCCGGGGCGGCCGGAGCTCTGGAGCAGGGCGGTGCGCATGCGTGTTCCTCACCGGGCGAAAGGGGTGCTGAGGGGGGCCGGACTGGCAGCCAGATCGACGGTACGGGCGGGGGTGCGGGGGGACAAGGAGGAGCCGTTGCGCGCTGGTGCGTGAATCGTTGCGTCCGTCGGCTCTCCCCCGACGATTCGTTGCGTGCCCCGGGCCTGAAAGCTCTCATCCTGTGGGTTGAGGTCGCGGATGCTCATCAGCCGGGCGGTTGACCCGCAGTGACGTCCACGGCGGGATGTGACGCCCACCGGGCGCCGGGACAGTGAGAGCCGTCCGCACCACCCGCCGGAAGGAGCGTCATGAACCGCCGATGGAGCACGACGAACGAGCGTACGAGCGCCCCCGCGAACCGCCGTACGGGGGCGCTCGGCAACCGCGGCAGGAGGACCGCCGTCCTGGGCGCGGCCCTGCTTCTCACCGCAGGACTCGCCGGATCCGCCACCGCGTTCGGGGCGGCGGACGGCCCGCCCTCCACCACCGCTCCCGGTGGGGCCGCGCGCGAGGCAGCCGCCCTCACCGGCAGCGCGAAGCTGTACCGGTCCGCCGGTGACGACATCACGTTCTCCTTCGACGCGCATCTGGCGGCGAAGGACAACGACGATCCGCTGAAGGCGACGGGCACCTTCGAGTGGAGCCACTACGCCGACGGCGAGGGCGCCCGGGCGAAGGCCCGGGTGGACTGCCTGCTCACCGGCGGCAAGGTGGCGGTCGTCTCCGGTGTGATCACCGACTCCGATCTGCCGGGCGCGAAGGGCAAACGGGTCGGCGTCACCGTCCACGACATCGGACGGCAGGACCGGCTCGGCTACAGCTGGGCCGCGACGGGCGGTCCCGCCGGAGGGCTGCCCAGGTGCGTCAGCTCCGCGCCCTTCGAGAAGGTGAAGAAGGGCACGGGCGACTTCACGGTCGTGCCGTGGCTTCCGGCGTTCTAGCCGCGCCCCTCCCTGCGGCGACGATCAGCGCCGTGAGGAGGTAGGGCAGCGCCGCAAGCGCGAAAGCGGTGGCGTGCGAGGTCGCCGACCCGGCCGCCGCGTAGGCGCCGAACACGGCGACGGTGGCCAGGTCGGTGCCGACCCCGGCGACGGACGTCAGGGTGGCCCGGCCGGTTCCCTCGATGCTCTCCTGGAGCCGGGCGTCGGCCAGGACGCTCGCCAGCTGGAACCCGCAGAAGGCGACCGCGACCAGGCCGATCCCGGCCGGGGTCCGCGCCCCCGCGCCCACGGCGAGCGCCAGCGCGGAACCCGCCAGGATCCCGGCGAACCCGCCCCTGCCCAGCCGCTGCGCCGGTCCGGCCAGCAGCCCGCCGGCCGTCGCTCCCGCCCAGATCAGCAGCAGCCAGTGCGACACGTCGTTCTCGGCGACCCCCGTGTCCCGCACGAGCAGGGGCGTGTACTCGTCGAGCGCGCCCCACACCGCAGTGACGGCCGGTACGAGCAGCAGGGCGGCGCGTACGGACCGGTCCCCGCGGGCCTCGGCGAGTCCGGCCCGCAGCGGCCCGGCCCATCCCTCGCGGGACGTGGCCCCGGGGTCCACCACCCGGTGCTCGGGAAACCGGGTCGCGACGGCGGCCGTCAGCAGACAGGCCAGCACGCCGGCGGCCCCGACGAGCGGATAGCCGCCGTACGCGAAGACCGGTCCGGCCAGGCCCATCGCCGCCATCACGCCCACGAGCCCCGCCGCCCGGGCCCGGCCCATCACACGCCCGTAACTGCCGCCGGCACCGAGCCGTTCGAGCTCCTCGTACACCAGCGCCTCCAGCGCGCCGGAGCCCAGCGCCCCTTTGATCCCCCAGAGCACGAACCCGAGGGCGAACGCCCAGTACGAGGGCACGAGCACCCAGAGCGTGAATCCGGCGGCCGTGAGCAGCGGGCCGACCCACAGGAGCAGCCGCCGTGAGACGGCGTCGGCCCAGGCACCGGACGGTATCTCCAGCACGACTCCGGTGACGGACCAGAGGGCGAAGAGCGAGGAGATCTCCCACACCGTGAGCCCACTGTCGGCGAACAGCAGGGCGTACACGGGATAGAGCAGCACGAAGTCGTCAAGAAACGCGTAGCCGTACAGCACGCGGGCCAACCGCCGCGCGGAAGAGAGTGTCATGAGGCCTTCCCGAGGAAACCGCGGATTCGGACACCGAGGAAACGGCGTCCGGGGCGGTCCCCGGGAGACACGGCTGCTGAATCAATGTCGCCAGGTCATGCCAGACAGGCTAGCCGGACGATCGCCCTGAAGGGGCGCGGGGAACGGCGCAGTCTTTTGTCTTCGGGGGCGCGGGGAACGGCGCAGTCTTTTGTCTTTCAGGGGCGCGGGGAACTGCGCGACCAGCCCCCCACCGGACCCGCAGCCGAACAACGCCCCAGGGGAACCGTCACGTCGGGGCCCCGGCAGAAAACCTCCGCAACAACGGCGACAGCACCAGCACGGACTTCGTCCGCTCGACGAACGCCTCCCCGGCGATCCGCTCAAGCACCCGCTCGAAATGCCGCATGTCGGAGGCGAACACCTGCACCACCGCATCCGCCTCCCCCGTGACGGTGGAAGCGGCCACCACCTCCTGATACCGCTCCAGCCCCCGCTGAATCGTCTCCGGCGAGGTGTTCCGGCGGCAGTAGATCTCGACGAACCCCTCGGTCTCCCACCCGAGCGCCGCGGGGTCGACCCGCACGGTGAACCCGGTGATGGCCCCACTGGCCCGCAGCCGGTCCACCCGCCGCTTCACGGCGGGCGCGGACAGCCCGACCTCCTGCCCGATGTCGGCGTAGGAGCGCCGAGCGTCCTCGGCAAGGGCGTGCACGATACGTTCGTCGAGATCGTTCAGCACTGCGGGTGGATCACTTCTCTGGAGTGGCGAGACGGGAGCGGCGGTAGCCGTAACTGAAGTAGAACACGAGCCCGACAGCCATCCAGACCCCGAAGACCACCCAGGTCACGGTGTCGAGGCTGCCCATCATCCACACGCAGAAGCCGAAGCCCAGCGCGGGCATCAGCGGCGACAGCGGCACCCGGAACGTGCGGGGCATCCCGGGCTGCGTACGCCGCAGGACCACGACGGCCACGTTCACCAGCGCGAAGGCGAAGAGCGTGCCGATGCTGGTCGCGTCGGCGAGCTGTCCGAGCGGGATCGCGGCGGCGAGGACACCGCAGAACACGGACACGATGACGGTGTTGACGCGCGGGGTCCCGCTCTTCGCGTGGACGCGGGAGAAGACCTTGGGCACGAGTCCGTCGCGGGACATGGCGAAGAGAATGCGGGTCTGCCCGTAGAGCACGGTCAGGACGACACTCGCGATGGCGACGACCGCGCCGGCCGCGAGCAGTGTGCCCCAGACGGCGTCTCCGGTGACGTCCTTCATGATCCCGGCGAGCGCGGCCTCCGAGTCGGTGAAGTCCCGCCAGGGCATGGCGCCGACGGCGACGGCCGCGACGAGCACGTACAGGGCGGTGACGATGATCAGGGAGAGCATGATCGCGCGGGGCAGGTCGCGCTGGGCGTTCCTGGCCTCCTCGCCCGCGGTGGAGGCGGCGTCGAAGCCGATGTACGAGAAGAAGAGGGTCGCTCCGGCGGCGCTGACGCCGGCCATGCCGAGCGGCATGAAGTGCTCGTAGTTGCCGGAACGGAAGCCCTGCACTCCGATGACGCAGAACAGCAGCAGCGCGGCGATCTTGACGACGACCATGACGGTGTTGGCGCGCGCGGACTCGCGGGCGCCGCCCAGCAGGAAGGCCATGGCGAGCAGTACGACGATCAGCGCGGGCAGGTTGAAGAACCCGCCGTCCCCGGGCGGCGCGGAGAGCGCGTCCGGGATGGTGACGCCGATCGTGCCGTCGAGCAGCTCGTTCAGGTACTCGCCCCAGCCGACGGCCACGGCCGCGACGGAGACGCCGTACTCCAGGACGAGACACCAGCCGCAGATCCAGGCGATCAGCTCGCCCATGGTGGCGTAGGTGTACGAGTACGAGGAGCCGGAGACCGGGATGGTGCCCGCGAGTTCGGCGTACGAGAGGGCCGAGAAGAGCGCGGTGAGTCCGGCGATCACGAAGGAGACGGTGACGGCCGGGCCCGCTTTGGGGACGGCCTCGCCGAGCACCACGAAGATGCCGGTGCCGAGTGTGGCGCCGATGCTGATCATCGTCAGCTGCCACAGCCCGAGGGAGCGCCGCAGGCTGCCGCCCTCGCCCTGGCCGCCCTCGGCGACCAGGGTCTCCACGGACTTGCGCCGCATCAGGCCTCGTCCGCCGGGCCGGGCGGACGAGGGATGACTACGGGACTGCGGTGGTGCGCCGTGGTCGTGCACGCGGGTGGCTCCTTCATCGCTGCCGTTCGAGGCGGCGAGACCCACGACGGCCCCGCGGAGGGGACCACCGTGCACGGGGTCCCCGCCACACTTCGCTCAGCGCACGACTCTATGAGCCCGGGCTCCCGGCCCGTAATGCAGCAACCATGCGCGTGTCCGCAAGATCATTGCGCACATCCCCACCAGACGAAGGTTCATTGCGCCCAAGCCAGAACCACCCCACCCACGGGCAACGGCGCAGCCTGTCGCATCAGGGGCGCGGGGAACGGCACAATCTTTTGTCTTTCAGGGGCGCGGGGAACGGCGCAGTCTTTTGGGGGCGCGGGGAACGGCGCAATCTTTTGGGGGCGCGGGGAACGGCGCAATCTTTGAGGGGCGCGGGGAACTGCGCGACCAGCCACGGTCAACCCGCACCCACCCACGCACCCCCACCGGCGGAGCCGTCAGCTCCAACTGGCATGCAGCGGCTGCCCCTCCGCATACCCCGCAGCACTCTGCACCCCGACAACCGCCCGCTCCGCGAACTCCGCAAGAGAGTTCGCCCCGGCATACGTACAAGAGGACCGCACACCCGCGATGATCGAGTCGACCAGGTCCTCGACCCCCGGCCGGGACGGGTCGAGGAACATCCGCGACGTCGAGATCCCCTCCTCGAACAGCGCCTTGCGCGCCCGGTCGTACGCCGACTCCTCAGACGTACGGTTGCGCACCGCGCGCGCGGACGCCATGCCGAACGACTCCTTGTACAGCCGCCCGTTCGCGTCCTGCTGGAGGTCGCCCGGCGACTCGTACGTACCGGCGAACCACGAGCCGACCATCACGTTCGACGCGCCCGCGGCCAGGGCCATGGCGACATCGCGCGGGTGCCGCACACCGCCGTCGGCCCACACGTGCTTGCCGTGCTTCCTCGCCTCGGCCGCACACTCCAGGACGGCCGAGAACTGCGGGCGGCCCACGCCGGTCATCATGCGCGTGGTGCACATGGCGCCCGGTCCGACACCGACCTTGATGATGTCCGCGCCGGCCTCGATGAGATCGCGTACGCCCTCGGCGGCGACGATGTTGCCCGCGACGATCGGCACCTGGGGGTCGAGCGCGCGGACGGCCCGCACCGCGGAGAGCATCGACTCCTGGTGGCCGTGCGCGGTGTCCACGACGAGCGTGTCGACGCCCGCGGCGAGCAGCTGCTTGGCCTTGCCCGCCACATCGCCGTTGATACCGACGGCGGCGGCGATGCGCAGCTTGCCGTCCGCGTCGGTGGCGGGTGTGTAGAGCGTGGCGCGCAGGGCGCCCTTGCGGGTGAGGATGCCGGCGAGCCGGCCGTCCTTGTCAACGGCGGGGGCGTACCGGCGGTTGGCGTGGTCGAGCCTGTCGAACGCCTCGCCCGGCTCGATGTCCGCGTCGAGCAGCAGCAGGTCCCGGGACATGACCTCGGAGAGCTGGGTGAAGCGGTCGACGCCGTTGAGGTCGGCGTCGGTGACCACGCCGACGGGCCGGCCCTCGCCGTCCACCACGACACCGGCGTTGTGCGCGCGCTTGGGCAGCAGGGACAGCGCGTCGGCGACGGTCTGGTGCGGGGCGAGGATGATCGGGGTGTCCAGCACGAGGTGCCGGCTCTTGACCCAGGAGACGACCTCGGTGACGACCTCGATCGGGATGTCCTGCGGGATGACGACGAGGCCGCCGCGGCGGGCCACGGTCTCGGCCATCCGGCGGCCCGCGATGGCGGTCATGTTGGCGACCACCAGGGGAATCGTGGTGCCGGTGCCGTCCGGCGAAGCCAGGTCGACGCCCTGCCGCGAGCCGACCGCGGAACGGCTCGGCACCATGAAGACGTCGTCGTACGTCAGGTCGTACGCGGGCTGGATGTCGTTGAGGAAACGCACGTGCTGCACATCCCAGTCGATCAGAGGCGGCCCCCGGACAGGACAGCCCGAGGGAGAGCACGTACTTCATTGTCCCATGCGGGGCCGCCCACACGCCCTGGGTCGATCGTCCGAGCTGGTCAGGGGGCTGTTTGTGGGATCCTCCTAGGCTCCCAGGGCCAGCGCCACGGTGAGCGCCGGGGTGCGGTCGGCCGCTTCGCCGAAAACGTCCTCGGCGGTCTTCCACTCGTCGGGCCGGGTGCGCGCGTACGTCCGCCAGCCGGTGACGACGACCAGCAGTCCCCGCTCGCCGCCGGCCGCGGGCCACACGGACGGGTCGGCGAGGCTGTCGGCGAGCGCGTCCCAGTTGCGGCCGAACCACTCCGGCAGCTCCAGGGCGCGTACGCAGCGCTCCATGAGGTCCGCCTTGTCCGCGACCCCGTCGAGGTCCAGGGTCACCACGTGGCGGCCCGGCAGGTCGCGTCCCGGCTCGTCGTGCGTCATCTCAGCACCGCCCTGAACGAGTTGTAGTGATCATCGGTGTAGTAGACCTCGCCGTCCCGCCCGGTGACAATGCGCCGGGCCCCGCGATCCCGCTCGCCCGGCGTCCGTACCGTGTACTCGTGGTAGTGGCCGCGCTCGTGGCGTGGCAGCTCGCGCTCGAAGTTCCCGAAGACGGTGCCGTCCTTGGCGTACGGGAAGGGGCCGTCCGCGTCGATCAGGGCGAGTGTCCGGCGGGCCTCGGCGGGCAGTTCGGCCTCGCGGACCGTGTCCATGCCGTCGGCCCAAGCGGGGGCGGAGGCGGTCGCGGGGCCCGTCTCCCCGGCCGCGCTCCCGGCCGTGTCCGTGGACGAGCAGCCGGCGAGCAGCAGGGCCGCGAGGCACAGCAGCGGCCCGGAGAACAGACGGGGGACGGTCCGGAGCAGCATGTCGTCGATGCTGCCACGGCCGTCCCCTCACGGCGCGCTGTCGCACGGCCGATGGATCACACCGGGTGACTGGTGGCTCAGAGCCCGTCCGGGTCCGCCCGGTCCAGGGCGGGACGCGGCGCGGGACCCGTCGTCATCAGGGCGTCCGCGGCCGCCGTGTCCGTCACCAGACTGGTGACGAGCCCGGACCGCAGCACCGCGTCGATGGCGCCGGACTTGCGCTGCCCCCCGGCGATGGCGACGACCTCGGGAATCCGCCGCAGCCGGTCGGCCTCGACGGTGATGCACCGCTCCCCGAGGTCCCGTCCGACCCGGCGGCCCTCGACGTCGAAGAGGTGCGCGGACATCTCGGCCTCGACCCCGAGGGACGCGTAGTGGGCGCGCTCCTCCTCGGTGAGCATGTCGTGCACCGTGGAGATCCCGGCCTCCCAGGACCCGATGGACACACAGGCCACGGTGACCTTGTCGAAGTACTCGAAGGCCCGGGCGATCCCCGTCTGGCTGCGCAGCGCGGCCGCGGTGGCCACGTCCGGCAGGAGCATCGGCGCGTAGATGGGGTGGGCGTCGCCGCCGGAGACCTGGGCGGCCCGGCGGACGGCCTCGACCGAACCGCGCTCGGCCGTCCCGGCGTCGTAGACACCCGTCAGCTGCACCACCGTGCACGGCGGCAGCCGGTCGAGCGCCGCCGCCATGTGGATGGTGGAGCGGCCCCAGGCGAGACCGAGCACATCGCCCTCGGCGACCAGCTCGCCGAGCAGGTCGGCGGCCACCTCGCCGAGGTTCTCCGGGTCGGGCGACTCCTCGGCCTCGGCCGGGGACTCCACGACCACGGCATGCCGCAGTCCGTAGCGGGCGCGCAGCGCGTCCGAGCGCTCCGCGTCCAGCTCCGCGGGGACACGGATCTCGATCCTCACGAGATCCCGTTCGAGGGCGGTCTCCAGGACCCGGGCCACCTTGAAGCGGCTGACACCGAACTCCTCGGCGATCTGGATCTTGGACTTGCCCTCAAGGTAGAAGCGGCGGGCCATGGCCGCCGCCTGCACCAGCTCAGCGGGTCCCATCCGCATGGCTGACCGGCCCGCCGACATACCCGACACGGCGATCTCCTCACTGCTGTTCACACTCTGGATTCGCCGTTCATCCTTGCAGATCCGGCGTACTTGATCAGCCCTGAGGGGCGGCGTTCACGTTCCCTTGGCTCAGTGGCCGCATGCCCATGCTGCCTGGGCCGTCGCCTCCTCGGCCTGCGTGCGCAATGCACGTACCGCCTGGGCGGGGTCGGCGGCGCCGTAGACGGCCGAGCCGGCCACGAAGACGTCGGCTCCCGCCTCTGCGCAGCGCTCGATGGTGGAGGCGGAGACCCCGCCGTCGACCTGCAGCCACAGTTCGAGACCGTGCTTGTTGATCAACTCGCGGGTGCGGCGGATCTTCGGAAGCATGATGTCGAGAAACGCCTGGCCGCCGAAGCCCGGCTCGACGGTCATGATCAGCAGCATGTCGAGTTCGGGCAGCAGATCCTCGTACGGCTCGATGGGGGTCGCGGGCTTCAGCGCCATGGAGGCGCGGGCGCCCTTGGCCCGGATCTCGCGGGCCAGCCGCACGGGTGCGGCGGCGGCCTCGACGTGGAAGGTGACGGAACCGGCACCCGCTTCTACGTACTGGGGCGCCCACCGATCGGCGTCCGCGATCATCAGATGGCAGTCCAGCGGGGTGTCCGTCGCCCGTGCCAGGGACTCTACGACCGGCACGCCGAGCGTGAGGTTGGGGACGAAATGGTTGTCCATGACGTCTACATGCAGCCAGTCGGCGCCTTCCACCGCCTTTGCCTCCTCGGCAAGGCGGGCGAAGTCGGCGGAGAGGATGCTGGGGTTGATCTGCGCGGCCATGCCACAAGCCTGCCATGCCCGGAGCCGGTTGCCTCCCCGGTCCCGGCCCGGACCGGTCGGTATGTACCGACTCGTTCGGCCCTGGGGGCTGCACCGGCCGGACGGGCCGTGCCATCCTTGTCGGCCCACCGGCTCCATAAGCGGCTACGGGGATGGCCATGACGGACGCGCAGGGAACACCGGAACCTCGGGGATCTCAGAACTCACAGGTCTCACAGGACTCTCAGGGATCTCGGGGAAAGCAGCGGCGGGGCATCGGCTGGCTGGTCTGCGGCCGGCGGTCCAAGTGGCTCGTGGTGGGGCTGTGGCTGGTGCTGCTCGTGCTGATGGCGCCCTTCGCGCAGAAACTCACCGACGCACAGGACAACGACGCGGCCTCCTGGCTGCCCGGTTCCGCCGAGTCCACCCAAGTCCTGCAGACATCTGAGGACTTCAGGCCGGAACAGCTGCCCGCGATCGTCGTGTACGCCCGTGCCGACGGCCTCACCGCGCAGGACCGGGTACGGATCGCCCGGGACGTACGGGAGCTCAGGGAACTGAGCGAGCACGGCATCCGCGGCACGGAGACCCGCGGCCCCGTCTTCGACCGGCGGCCGGCCCCGCGGGCGGCCCAGGTCTCCGTGCCGATCACGATGGACGAGAAGGGCTGGGAGCGCATCGCGCCCGCGGTCGACGCCATCCGTGCGGACGTCGGCGAGAGCGAGGGCGGCCTCGCCGTGCACATCACGGGCCCGGGCGGCACGTCGGCCGACTTCTCCGAGGCCTTCGAGGGCATCGACTCCACCCTGCTGTTCTCCGCGATGGCCGTCGTCATCGTGATGCTGCTGCTCACCTACCGCAGCCCGACCCTGCTGCTGGTCCCCCTGATCGGTGTGGTCGCCGCGCTGTTCACCGCGCAGGCGCTGGTCTATCTGCTCGCGGAGCACGCGGGGCTGACCGTCAACGGGCAGAGCGCCGGCATCCTCACGGTGCTCGTGTTCGGCGCGGGGACGGACTACGCCCTGCTCCTGGTGGCCCGCTACCGGGAGGAGCTGCGCCGCCACGAGGACCGCCACGAGGCCATGGCGCTGGCCCTGCACCGGGCGGGCCCGGCCGTCGTCGCGTCCGGCGCGACCGTCGTCCTGAGCATGCTGGTGCTGCTCGCCGCCGAGATGAACTCGACGCGTGGCCTCGGCCCGGTCGCCGCCATCGGCGTCGCCGTGGCACTGGTCGCGATGCTGACGCTCTTCCCGGCCCTGCTGGTGATCTGCGGCCGCTGGATCTTCTGGCCGGTCGTCCCGCACTTCGGCTCCGAGGACCCGACCGAGCGCGGTGTCTGGGCGCGGATGGGCAACCGCTTCTCGCACCGCCCGCGGCTGGTCTGGGTCATCACGGCGGCGACCCTCGCACTGCTGTCGCTGGGCCTCATCCAGCTGCGCGCGGAGGGCATCAGCAACGCCGACTCCTTCACCGACAAGCCCGACTCGATCGTCGGCCAGGAGGTGTCCGCGCGGTACTTCCCGGCGGGCAGCGGCGATCCGCTCGTCGTCATCAGCGACCGCGGACAGGCCGAGGAGGTCGGGCGCGCGGTCGCGGACACCCGCGGGGTCGTACCGGACTCCCTGGGCCTGCCGCCCGGCACGAAACCGGAGTTCGAGGGCAAGGTCCTCTTCGAGGCGACCATGACCGCCCCGGCGGACAGCGAGGCCGCGAAACGGACCGTGGAGCGGGTACGGGACGCCGTGCACGCGGTCCCGGACGCGAACGCCCAGGTCGGCGGCGGTACAGCGGCTCTGCTGGACATGGACAGGGCCACGACCCACGACAACATCCTGATCATCCCGCTGGTGCTGCTCGTCGTGCTGCTGATCCTGTGCGCGCTGCTCCGCGCCCTGATCGCCCCGCTGCTCCTGATCGGCACGGTGGTGCTGTCCTTCGCCGCCGCGCTCGGGATCAGCGCGCTCGCGTTCCGGTACGTCTTCGACTACGCGGGCGAGACGACGGACTTCCCGCTGTTCGTCTTCGTCTTCCTGGTGGCACTGGGCATCGACTACAACATCTTCCTGACCACCCGCATCCGCGAGGAGGCCGCCCGCCAGGGCACGCGGCCCGGCGTGGTCACGGGCCTCGCCGCCACCGGCGCGGTCATCACCTCGGCGGGCCTGGTCCTGGCGGGCACGTTCGCCGCCCTGGGGACGCTGCCGATGGTCGCCTTCGCCGAGATCGGGTTCACGGTCGCCCTCGGCGTACTGCTCGACACGTTCATCGTGCGCTCGGTCCTCGTGACGTCCCTGTTCCTGGACGTGGGCCCGAAGATCTGGTGGCCCAACCGACTGGCCCACGAGACCGGAGGCACCGCTGCGTCCGCCCCTGCGACACCTCCCGCGCCCACCGCGGAGTCCCCGGCGGAACCGGCGGCACGACCGGGCGGCCCGTCGGAGTAGCCCGGACCGGCCCGCAGCGGGCGCGGAAGGGATACGGGCGGGTCAGCCGGTACGGCGGATCAACGCAAGATACATGGCGTCCGTCCCGTGCACATGCGGCCACAGCTGCACGTCCGGGCCCTCCCCCAGGGCCGGGACGTCCACGAACAGCGGGCGGGCGTCGATCAGCTCGGCGTCCTTCTCCTTGAGTACGTCGTTGACCACGGCCCGGGTCTCCGCGAGGTGCGGCGAGCAGGTGGCGTACCCGACGACTCCGCCGATCCGCACCGAGTCGAGCGCGGTGCGCAGCAGTCCACGCTGCAACGGAGCGAACCCGTCAAGGTCCGAGGGCCTGCGCCGCCAACGCGCCTCGGGCCGGCGCCGCAGGGCACCGAGCCCGGTGCAGGGCACGTCCATCAGCACGCGGTCGAAGGTCCCCGCACGCCACGGCGGCCGGGTGCCGTCGGCGGCGATCACCTGGTACGGCCCCGGGTTCCCTGCGAGTGCCTTCGCGACCAGCTTGGCCCGGTGCGGCTGCTTCTCGGAGGCGAGCAGCACGGCCCCGCGCTCGGCGGCGAGCCCGGCGAGCATGGCCGCCTTGCCGCCCGGTCCCGCGCATCCGTCGAGCCATGCCTTGTCGGGTCCGTCGAGGGGTGCGTTCGCGAGAGCGATGGCCACGAGCTGGCTGCCCTCGTCCTGGACGCCGGCCCGTCCCTCGCGTACCGCCTCGATGGCGCCCGGCTCCCCGCCCTCGGACAGCCGCACCGCGTACGGCGACCAGCGGCCCGGCAGCGCGGTCTCCTCACCGACCTCGCCGAGGATCCCATCGGCGGTGGCACGGCCCGGCCGCGCCACGAGGGTCACCTCGGGCCGTTCGTTGTCGGCCTCCAGCAGATCCTCGATGCCGGCGCGCCCGCCGCCCAGCGAGTCCCACAGCGCCGAGACGATCCACCGCGGATGCGAGTGCACGACGGCGAGATGGTCCTCGGCGTCCTCGTCGTAGGGCGGCGCGACCTGCTCGATCCAGGCGTCCAGGTCCTGCCGGGAGATCTTGCGGAGCACGGCGTTGACGAACTTCGCCCGTCCGTCGCCGAGCACGATCCGCGCGAGGTCGACGGTCGCGGACACGGCGGCGTGCGTCGGGATCCGCGTCCCGAGCAATTGATGCGCGCCCAGGCTCAGCACGTCCAGGACCGGCGGGTCGACCTCGCGCAGCGGCCGGTCGACGCACGCCGCGATGACGGCGTCGTACGTCCCCTGCCTGCGCAGCGTCCCGTACACCAGCTCCGTCGCCAGTGCCGCGTCACGCCCGTCGAAGTCGCCCTCTTCGCGCGCCTTGCGCAGCAGGGGCGGCAGCACGAGATTCGCATACGCGTCCCTCTCGTCCACCGCCCGCAAAGCATCGAAGGCAAGCATCCGCACCGGGTCCTTCTTGGGACGACGATAGGGCTTGCCCTGCTGACGGGGCCGACGAGTCTGCTCACTCACGAAAAAGGTGCTCCGGCTCAAGGGAAGAGATACATCCCCAGGTTACGCGCCCAAAAAGCCCCGCGGGGAACTACGCACACCCACCCCAGGGGCGCGGGGAACTGCGCAACTCCCACACCGGCAGACCCGCACACCTCCAGGCCCCGACTCCCACCAGCCGCCCCAAAGGGGCGCGGGGAACTGCGCGACTCTCACGGCAGCGGACCCGCACCTCTCCAGTCCCCGTCCCCCACCCACGGGGCGCGGGGAACTGCGCGACCAGCCCCCACCGGACCCGCAGCCGACATCACACCGCTGAGAGACCGGCCAAGCCGTCCGCAGGACACCCGTCAGCCCCCCACCACCTCGCCGGAGGCGATCCGAACCCCCCGAGCCCAGTCAGCCGCCCGCATCGGCTTCTTCCCCTGCGCCTGCACCCACAGCAACTCAACGGCATACGACCCGGTACCGACGTACACATTGTTCTTCCCGACCGCCAACGCCCCCGGCGCAAGATCCGTCCGCTCGGGAACCGGCACGACCTGGATCAGCTTCAACCGCTCCCCGCGGAACACGGTCCACGACCCGGGCGACGGCGTACACCCCCGTACGACCCGGTCGACCCGAAGCGCCGGCGCGGCCCAGTCCACATGCGCGTCCTCGACGCTGATCTTCGGCGCCAGGGTCACCCCGTCCGCAGGCTGCGGCACGGCCTTCAGGGTGCCGTCCTCGATCCCGTCCATGGTCGCCGCGAGCAGCCCGGACCCGGCGAAGGCGAGCCGCGTCAGCAGATCCCCGCTGGTGTCGGTGGCCCGCACCTCCTCGGTGACGGTCCCGTACACCGGCCCGGAGTCGAGCCCCTCCTCGATGAGGAACGTGGACGCCCCGGTGATCTCGTCCCCGGCCATGACGGCGTGCTGCACGGGCGCCGCCCCGCGCCAGGCCGGCAGCAGCGAGAAGTGGAGATTGACCCAGCCGTGGGCGGGGATGTCGAGCGCGACCCTGGGCAGCAGCGCGCCGTAGGCCACGACGGGGCAGCAGTCCGGGGCGATCTCCCGCAGCCGCGCGAGGAAGTCCTCGTCCCGCGGCCGGCCGGGCTTGAGCACCTCGATCCCGGCCTCCTCGGCGCGCTGGGCGACGGGGCTCGCGACGAGCCTGCGTCCCCGTCCGGCCGGCGCGTCGGGCCGCGTGACGACGGCGGCCACCTCGTGCCGCCCGGAGGCGATCAGGGCGTCCAGAGCGGGAACGGCGACCTCGGGGGTACCGGCGAAGACGAGCTTCATGGGTGGCAGTCGGCCTCTCGGGCGGTTTCACAACGGGCAGCGCACCAGTCTATGGGGCACGGCTCCATGGGGCGCGGCCCCGCTCTCGGGGGCGCGGGGAACTGCGCGACAGGCCCCCGCCGGACCCGCGGCCGAACCTGTCACCCGAAGTACCCCGAGCCGACCGCCGGGGGCGTACGCATATGCCTCCACGCCCCTATGGCGTGACCACTCACCCCGAAACGCGTTGGTCAAGAAAGAGTTGACCAAAACGGGCCGCAATCGTGGCCCGGTCCTTTTCAACGCCGGTTCGAGAGGCTTGTTCATGGCCGACCACGCAACCCACGACGCCCAGGCTCGGGCCAGCCTGCACTTGCTGGTGCGGGACATCGAGCGGGTCCGCCGGCAGGTGGACGCACTGCGCACGCTGACAGCCCAGCTGGGCAACGTCTACCGCCCGCGCCGCTCCGGCCCCTCCACGGGCTTCGTCGTCTACGGACGCGCTCCCGCTCCGACCGTCCGCCTCGCCCAGGAGCTGCGGGACAGCGTCGAGACCCTGGTGACGGCCGCCGTGGACTTCGACCGCTCGCTCGGTTTCTCGTGGGACGCGGTGGGCTCGGCTCTCGGCGTCACCAAGCAGGCGGTGCACCGCCGTTACGGCGCCCGCCGGGCGACCGCCCAGGCCGCCGCGGAGGCCGAGCGCGCGACCGAGCCGTCGGCAGCCCGTACGGTCGGCGTCAACACCGGCATGCCCACGGTCCCGGCGGCCCGCTCCATGCCGATGCCGATGCCCATGCCGATGCCGACCCAGCCGACGGCAGGCAGCCCCACCCTCCGCGAGGAGGCCAGGCCGAACGCGTTCCCCGGCCCGCGCAACGGCTGAAGCCGTAGCGGTCCCCTGTCTGCCCCCGAAGCCCTCGGGGGCAGACGCGTTTCCCCCCGCCGCCGCTCTCCCCTGCCTCTGCGCAGACCGGCGGGTCGGCGAGCCGCCGGACCAGCAGGTGGGCGGGCCCCCGGGTCGGCGGGCCGACAGGCGGTCCGCCGGACCGGCGGACCGGCGGACCGGCGGATCAGCGGATCGGGGATCAGCGGATCAGCAGGGTCAGCAGGGTCAGCAGGGTCACCCAATATCGGGCGGATCAATCCGAATCCGCACCGCATCGCTCCCACCACCGCCGCCACCGCCAGCACCACCACCGCCCAGGCCACCCGGGCCACCCCCGCCGCCCCGACGGCCCCCGCTGGCCGCACCGACCCCGCCACCCCCGCTCCCTCCCGAAGCACTCCCCCCGCGGGCACTCCCTCCCCGCGCGCTCCCCCCACGAGCCATCCGCGCAGCCTGCGCCTGCTTCAGCGCGGATGCCAGTGCCGCGCCCTTCCCTGGCGGCACCCGGATCAGCGCCCGCTCCCAGTGCTCGCCCGCGGGCGGCGCCCCCGCCCGCCGTGGCCGCCCCGGGTCCGCCGGAGCCACCGGCACGGGTCCCAGCAGCTCGGCCTCGCCGGGCAGTTCGACCGTGGCGAGGAACGCGGCGAGCGCCTCCGCGGTCCCGGACACGGACGCCATCCGCGACACCGGAGGGAAGCCCAGCTCGGCCCGCTCGGCCAGCTCACGCACCGCGTGCCCGACCGGGTCCCAGCGCACCAGCGCCTGCACGGGCCGCAACGTCGGCTCGGCCACGACCACCACGGTCCCGCCGTCCGGCTGCCCCCGTACCAGCGCCGCCGCGTCGATCCACCGCCGCAGCGCCTCCTCGCCGGCCCGCAGGTCCGGCCGTCCGAGCATCGCCCAGCCGTCGAGCAGCAGCGCCGCCGCGTAGCCGCCCTCGGCGACGGGCTCCGCGCCCGGCGTACTGACGACGAGCGCGGGCGACCCCGGCACCGTGTCCAGCACCTGTTCGCGGCCCGAGGTCCGCACGGGGACGGCCGGGAACGCGCGCCCCAGCTCCTCGGCGGTCCGCCGCGCCCCCACGACCTGTGCCCGCAGCCGGAACCCGCCGCACTCGGGACAGTGCCAGCTGCCTTCCTCCCGGCCGCACCACCCGCACCGCAGCCCTCCGGCGTCCTGCCCCTCCAGCGGCCCGGCGCAGTGCCGGCACCGCGCGGGCGCCCGGCACTGCGCACAGGCCATACGGGGTACGTAACCGCGCCGCGGAACCTGCACGAGTACGGGCCCGGTCCTCAGCCCTTCCCGCACGGCCTGCCAGGCGAGAGTGGGCAGCCGAGCCGCCCGCGCGGCCTCGTCCCGCGCGAGGTCCTGGTCGCCGACGGTCCGTACGAGCGGGGCCGCTGCGCGTACCTGTTCCCGCTCGGCGACGATCGGAGCCGCCCAGCCGCTCTCGACGAGCTGCGCGGCCTCGACGGTGCAGCTCCAACTCCCCAGCAGGAAGGCGCACTTGTCATGGGCGGCCCGCAGCAGCAGCACCTCGCGGGCGTGCGGCTGCGGGGCATGCGGTTCGCTGTGGCTGCCGTCCCCGTCGTCCCAGATGACCACCAGCCCCAGATCCCGTACGGGCGCGAACATGGCGGCCCTGGTCCCCACGACGGCCCGCACGGAACCGCGTCGCACGGCCAGCCACTGCCGGTAGCGCTTCTCGGGGCCGGCCTCGGCGGTCAGCACGGCGTGCCGCCCCTCCCCCAGCACGGAGGTGAGCGCCGCGTCCACCCGGCTGACGGCCCGTCCGTCGGGCACGACGACGAGCGCGCCGCGCCCCGAGGCGAGCGTCGCCGCGACGGCCCGCGCCAGTTCCTCGGCCCAGCCGGGCCCCGGCAGCGCGTTCCACACGGCACGGGGCGCCCCGCCGCCCGCGAGCGACTCGATGAAGGCGGGCCCGCGCGGGTATCTGGCCCAGGACCCCACCGCAGGCGTCTCGGGCTTGGGCAGCGGCTCGGGGGACGGCTTGCCCTCGGCGCGGGCGTTGCGCGGCGGGACGGCCAGTTGCAGCACATCTGCCAGGCTTCCCGCGTACCGGTCGGCGACGGCGCGCGCGAGGCCGAGCAACTCCTCGCTCAACACGATCTCCGGCGACACCACTTGGGCGAGGGCCGCCAGAGGCCCCGAGTAGTCGGACTCGGCCAGCCGCTCGACGAGGAACCCGTCGATCAGCCCGCCGCCCTCGCGCCGTCCCTCCCGCACCCGGTGCCGCCCGGCGCCGAACCGCACGCGCACCCGCACCCCGGGCTGCGCGTCGGCGTCGAGTTCCTCGGGCACCGCGTAGTCGAAGTACCGGTCGAGATGCAGCACACCCTTGTCGACGAGCACCCGCGCGACGGGCAGGTGCTCGGCGACCGCGGCCCCGCGCCAGGTCCGGGGCTTGGCCCGCGGCGCCTTGCGCACGGCATCCCGGATCAACGCAAGCTGCTCGGGCGGCGCCCCGTCGCCCCCGCCACCCGTCTGCCCGTCGTCGCTGCTCACAGCAGCATTCCTACCAGACCGGACTGACACCACCACGCGCCCGGGAGCAAGCCGGCCACGGATCGCGAACGCCGTCGAGGCGCGTCGGCCTCGGGACACTTCTGCCGTGCGTACGCGCCGGACCGTGCCGAGGCCCGGCCCCTCTTCAGGGGACCGGGCCTCGATGCGTGGACAGGAGCCGCGGGCTAGAGCCCCGCCGCCTTGCGCAGGGCGTCTACCCGGTCCGTCTTCTCCCAGGTGAACTCGGGCAGCGCGCGCCCGAAGTGGCCGTACGCGGCGGTCTTGGAGTAGATCGGCCGCAGCAGGTCGAGGTCGCGGATGATCGCGGCCGGGCGGAGGTCGAAGACCTCGGAGATGGCCGTCTCGATCTTCTCCGCGTCGACCTTGGCGGTGCCGAAGGTCTCGACGAATAGGCCGACGGGCTCGGCCTTGCCGATCGCGTAGGCGACCTGGACCTCGCAGCGGGAGGCGAGGCCCGCCGCGACGACGTTCTTGGCGACCCAGCGCATGGCGTACGCGGCGGAGCGGTCGACCTTGGACGGGTCCTTGCCGGAGAACGCGCCGCCACCGTGGCGGGCCATACCGCCGTAGGTGTCGATGATGATCTTGCGGCCGGTCAGGCCGGCGTCACCCATCGGGCCGCCGATCTCGAAGCGGCCGGTCGGGTTGACCAGGAGGCGGTAGCCCTCGGTCTCCAGCTTGATGCCGTCGTCCAGGAGCGCCTTCAGCTCGGGCTCCACCACGAACTCGCGGATGTCGGGCGCGAGCAGCGAGTCCAGGTCGATGTCCGAGGCGTGCTGCGAGGAGACCACGACGGTGTCCAGACGGACCGCCTTGTCGCCGTCGTACTCGATGGTGACCTGGGTCTTGCCGTCGGGGCGCAGGTACGGGATCGTGCCGTTCTTGCGGACCTCGGAGAGGCGGCGCGCGAGGCGGTGCGCGAGGTGGATCGGGAGCGGCATCAGCTCCGGGGTCTCGTCCGTCGCGTAGCCGAACATCAGGCCCTGGTCGCCGGCGCCCTGCTTGTCCAGCTCGTCCTCGTCGCCCTCGACCCGCTTCTCGTACGCGGTGTCGACGCCCTGCGCGATGTCCGGGGACTGAGAGCCGATCGACACGGACACGCCACAGGACGCGCCGTCGAAGCCCTTCTTCGAGGAGTCGTAGCCGATGTCGAGGATCTTGTCGCGCACGAGCTGCGCGATCGGCGCGTAGGCCTTGGTCGTGACCTCGCCGGCCACGTGGACGAGGCCGGTCGTGATGAGCGTCTCGACGGCGACCCGGGAGGACGGGTCCTCACGCAGAAGCGCATCGAGGATGGTGTCGCTGATCTGGTCAGCGATCTTGTCGGGGTGACCCTCGGTCACGGACTCCGAGGTGAACAGGCGACGGGACACAACGCTCCCTGTGGTTGCAGCGGCTGCTGGCTGATCATTGGCGGACGGCCGGGAGCTGCGCCCGGCGTCGTCCGAGAACAGTTTATCGGTCGCGCTCCGTCGCGGGGCTACTGTCTCGCCTCTCGGAAGCGCTGTGACCTGCGGCACGGGCATTCTGCGACACGAATTACCGTCTCCGCCAGGTTCCCACACCCTTGTGCGGCGGTGAAAAATGGTGTCCGCGTGCGACGGGCCGGGTGTCCTGAAGTTATTGGGGCGTTCACACCAGTCGGCGCGCCACGAGGTCCCACACAGTCTCGGCCAGTGCTTCCTTGGGCCCGTACGGCACAGGGGTCTCGCTTCCGTCGGCGCCCAGCACGACCGCCTCGTTCTCCTCGGAGCCGAAGGTCTTGCGCTCGCCGACCTCGTTGACGACGAGGAGGTCGCAGCCCTTGCGCAGGAGCTTCGCCCGGCCGTTGGCCAGCACGTCGTCCGTCTCGGCGGCGAAACCGACGACGACCTGACCGGGGCGGGCGCGGTCCGCCGAGATCTCCGCGAGGATGTCCGGATTTCGAACGAGAACGATCGGCTCCGGTTCCTGGCCGTCCTTCTTCTTGATTTTCCCGGACGCGTATGCAGCGGGCCGGAAGTCCGCCACCGCCGCCGCCATCACCACGGCGTCGGCGTCCGGGGCGGCTTTGAGCACGGCCTCGCGGAGCTGCACGGCCGTCCCGACCTGGACGACGTCGACGCCCGCCGGGTCCGGCATCCCGGTGTTCGCGGCGATCAGGGTGACCCGGGCGCCCCGGGCGGCGGCGGTGCGCGCAAGGGCGTACCCCTGCTTCCCGGAGGACCGGTTGCCGAGGAAGCGGACCGGGTCGAGCGGCTCGCGCGTGCCGCCCGCGCTGACGAGGACGTGCCGGCCGGCGAGGTCCGGTTCGGCCGCTCCCCGGGCGAGCACGCGGCGGCAGGTCTCGAAGATCTCGGTGGGGTCGGGCAGCCGCCCCTTGCCGGTGTCGACGCCGGTCAGCCGGCCCACTGCGGGTTCGATGACGACGGCGCCCCGGCGGCGCAGGGTCGCCACGTTCTCCTGGGTGGCCGGGTGTTCCCACATCTCGGTGTGCATGGCGGGCGCGAAGACGACCGGACAGCGGGCGGTGAGCAGGGTGTTCGTGAGGAGGTCGTCGGCCAGGCCGTGGGCGGCCTTCGCCAGCAGGTCGGCGGTGGCGGGGGCGACGACGACCAGGTCGGCCCCCTGGCCGATCCGCACGTGCGGCACCTCGTGCACGTCCGACCAGACCTCGGTCGAGACGGGGTGTCCGGACAGGGCGGACCAGGTCGCTGCGCCGACGAAGTGCAGCGCGGACGCGGTCGGCACGACGCGCACGTCGTGTCCCGACTCGGTCAGTCGGCGCAGCAGCTCGCACGCCTTGTAGGCGGCGATGCCACCGCTGACCCCCAGCACGACCTTCGGCTTGTCCACGTCTCTCCTCGTCTCGCCCCGGACCCCGGAAAACACGCGAGGCCGTACGTCTCGAAGACGTTCGCCCCGATCTCGTACGTCCCATCACACACCACAGGCCCGGCAGGGGCGCTGCCGGGCCTGTGGATAAACGAACTGCAAGCAGAAAATACTACTGAGCCGGGCCCTCGATGGCTTCCGACGTCAGCAGACCCGCGTTGATCTCCCGGAGGGCGATCGACAGCGGCTTCTCGTGCACGTGGGTGTCCACGAGGGGACCGACGTACTCAAGGAGGCCCTCGCCGAGCTGCGAGTAGTACGCGTTGATCTGGCGGGCACGCTTGGCCGCGTAGATCACCAGGCTGTACTTCGAGTCGGTAGCCTCAAGGAGCTCGTCGATCGGAGGGTTGATGATGCCCTCGGGCGCGGTGATGGAAGAGGACACGCTCTGCCTTCCGAAAGGTGGAAATCGACCTTAAAGGTGATCCTGAAAGATCAAACAACTTCCATCAAGGCTAGCAGCTCGCGCGCCACGTCCTCGACGGAGGTGTTGACCAGGGTGGTGTCGAACTCCGGCTCGGCCGCCAGCTCGATCTTCGCGGCGGCCAGCCGGCGCTCGATCACTTCGGGCGGCTCGGTGCCCCGCCCGGTGAGCCGGCGCACCAGCTCCTCCCAGGAGGGAGGGGCCAGGAACACCAGCTGGGCCTCGGACATGGACTCGCGGACCTGCCGGGCGCCCTGGAGATCGATCTCCAGGAGGACCGACTCGCCGGACTCCAGGCGTGCGAGCACGGCGTCGCGAGGCGTGCCGTAGCGGTTGCCCGCGAACTCCGCCCATTCGAGGAGCTCGCCGTTGGCGATCAGCTTGTCCATCTCCTCGTCGCTGACGAAGAAGTAGTGGACACCGTGCTTCTCGCCGGGGCGCGGCCTGCGGGTCGTCGCCGACACCGAGAGCCAGACCTCGGGGTGTTCCTTGCGCATATGAGCGACGACCGTGCTCTTGCCGACCCCTGAGGGACCGGAGAGCACGGTCAGCCGCGGACCTACGTCCGGGGATACGGGGGACGTCCCCCGGGGTGTTGCAGCCATGCGGTGATTATCCAGGTTCTCAGGACTGCCTGAGAACGTCAGGCCGCACCGCCGCCGAACTCGCGCTCCAAGGAGGCGATCTGGTTGGAGCCAAGACCTCGCACACGGCGGCTCTCGGAGATGCCGAGCCGCTCCATGATCTGCTTGGCGCGGACCTTGCCCACGCCCGGCAGGGACTCAAGGAGAGCGGAGACCTTCATCTTTCCGATGACGTCGTTCTCCTGACCCTGCTTGATGACCTCGTGGAGCGAGGCGCCGGAGTGCTTGAGTCGATTCTTGACCTCGGCCCGCTCCCGGCGAGCCGCGGCGGCCTTTTCGAGCGCGGCTGCGCGCTGTTCAGGGGTAAGGGGCGGAAGAGCCACGCCTACGTCACCTCGGATGTCGAACTGTCGGATACGGACCGGTGAGGAAGCTGGTCGCCCCACACCTGGCGAGCAACGGACAACACTTCTGCCCGTTGACTCTGGTCGGAGACTAGCGGGCAAGTCCGCCGGAGTCAGCGAGAACAGAGGAAAAGTCCTGGTCAGCCTCTATCGAGTCCGACATTTACGACAAAACTCCCCGGATTTGAGCATGTATTCAGACGCGGGACGTCCCGAAGACGCGCGCCGAAGTCCTCAAGCCGCCTCGACCGCCGCCCTGATCTCCTCCGCGAAGAGGTCGGACGACGCGCGTAGCGCGCCGATGTCGGGTCCGTGACGCAGGACACCCCGGCTGACGTTCGGCACCACCTGGCGCACCGCCGCTCCGAAGACCCGGGGAAGATCGGCCGGGGTCGCGCCCTGGGCACCGATGCCGGGGGCGAGAAGGGGGCCGTTGATGGCGAGGTCGTACGAGGAGAGGTCGCCGAGCGTGGCGCCGACGACCGCCCCGAAGGAGCCCATCGGGGTCTGTCCCGCGTTCTCCTCGGCGAGGTGCGCCAGCATGGTCGCGCCCACGTTCCGCAGGGCGGTGTCCTCGGGGCGTACCGCGTGCTGCACCTCGGCGCCCTCCGGGTTGGAGGTCAGGGCGAGCACGAACAGCCCCGCACCGCTCTCCCGGGCGAGTTCGACCGCCGGCTTCAGCGACCCGTAGCCGAGGTACGGCGAGACCGTCAGGGCGTCGGAGAACAGCGGTGAGCCCTTCTCCAGGAAGGCGGAGGCGTACGCCGCCATGGTCGAGCCGATGTCACCGCGCTTGGCGTCCATGACGACCAGCGCCCCGGCCGCGCGCGCCTCCTCGACCGACTTCTCCAGGACGGCGACACCGCGCGACCCGAAGCGCTCGAAGAACGCGCTCTGCGGCTTCAGTACGGCGACCCGGTCGGCCAGCGCCTCGACGACCGTGCGGCTGAACCGCTCCAGACCCCCGATGTCGTCGTTCAGGCCCCAGTCGGCGAGCAGGGAGGCGTGCGGGTCGATCCCGACGCACAGGGGGCCCCGCTCGTCCATCGCGCGGCGCAGGCGGGCGCCGAAGGACTCCGGGCCCTCACCGTTCAGCAGGCTCATACCGTGCTCCTCGTGTTCCTGACGTCGGCGCCGACCGCGTCGGCGAGAGTGGCGTACGGGCTCGTACGGAGGCGTGCGGCGAGGCCCTTGTGGATGCCGCGGCCCCAGAAGGGGCCTTCGTAGACGAAGGCGCTGTAGCCCTGGACCAGCGTGGCGCCGGCCAGGATGCGCTGCCAGGCGTCCTCGGCGTTCTCCACGCCGCCGACGCCCACGAGGGTGATCCGGTCCCCCACGCGCGCGTAGAGGCGGCGCAGCACCTCAAGGGAGCGTGCCTTGAGCGGGGCGCCGGACAGCCCGCCGGCCTCCGCGACGAGGGAGGCGTCGGAGCGCAGCCCCAGCTCCTCGCGCGCGATGGTGGTGTTCGTGGCGATGATCCCGTCCAGGCCCAGCTCGACCGCGAGGTCGGCGACGGCGTCCACGTCCTCGTCGGCGAGGTCCGGCGCGATCTTCACGAGCAGCGGCACCCGGCGCGTGGTGACGGTCCGGTCCGCGGCCTCGCGGACGGCGGTGAGCAGGGGCCGCAGCGACTCGGTCGCCTGGAGGTTGCGCAGTCCGGGCGTGTTCGGGGAGCTGACGTTGACCACGAGGTAGTCGGCGTACGGGGCGAGCCGCTCGGCGGACTTCACGTAGTCGGCGGCGGCCTCCTCCTCGGGGACGACCTTGGTCTTGCCGATGTTGACGCCCACGACGGTCCTGAAGACGGGCGTACGGGCCCTCAGGCGCTCCGCCACGGCCTCGGAGCCCTCGTTGTTGAATCCCATGCGGTTGATCAGCGCGCGGTCCTGCACGAGGCGGAACAGCCGCTTCCTGGGATTACCGCTCTGGGCCTCCCCCGTGACCGTGCCGATCTCGACGTGGTCGAAGCCGAGCATCGACAGGCCGTCGATCGCGACCGCGTTCTTGTCGAAGCCCGCCGCGAGCCCGAAGGGGCCGTGCATCCGCAGCCCGAAGGCCTCGGTCCGCAGCTCCTCGTACCGGGGCGCGAGCACGGCGGCGACGAAGGTCCGCAGGACGGGGATCCGGACGGCCAGCCGGATCCACCGAAAGGCGAGGTGGTGGGCCTGCTCGGGGTCCATACGCCGGAACGCGAGCCGGAAGAAGAGCTTGTACATGGTCGGTTTCCTCATCAAGAACCTCATGAATGAGGGGGACACCTTCCTAGGTGTCCCCCTCAAGGTGGGCCAGAGCCCCCGAAGGGGCGCGGGGAACTGCGCGACCAGCCACGACGGACCCGCAGACTAGACACCCGCGGCAAGCACGACGGTCAGTCGCGGGCCGCGGTCAGGTGATCCGCGTGTTCCTGCAGCGACCGCACGCCCACGTCTCCGCGGGTGAGCGCGTCGATGCCCTGGACGGCCGCGGCGAGCGCCTGCACGGTCGTCAGGCAGGGCACGGAACGGGCCACGGCGGCCGTACGGATGTCGTAGCCGTCGAGGCGGCCACTGGTGCCGTACGGCGTGTTCACGATGAGGTCGACGCCGCCCTCGTGGATGAGCTGCACGATCGTCTTCTCGCCGTTCGGGCCCTCGCCCTCGGACTGCTTGCGCACGATCGTGGCGTTGATGCCGTTGCGCTTGAGCACCTCGGCCGTGCCGGACGTGGCGAACAGCTCGAAGCCGTGGGCGACCAGTTCACGGGCCGGGAAAATCATCGATCGCTTGTCGCGGTTGGCGACGGAGATGAAGGCGCGCCCCTTGGTCGGCAGCGGCCCGTACGCGCCCGCCTGGGACTTCGCGTACGCCGTGCCGAACATCGAGTCGATGCCCATGACCTCGCCGGTGGAGCGCATCTCCGGGCCGAGGATGGTGTCCACGCCGCGGCCGTGGATGTCGCGGAAGCGCGACCACGGCATGACGGCCTCCTTGACGGAGATCGGCGCGTCCAGCGGCAGCTCGCCGCCGTCGCCGACGGCCGGCAGCAGCCCCTCGGCGCGCAGCTCGGCGACGGTCGCGCCCAGCGAGATCCGGGCGGCGGCCTTGGCCAGCGGCACCGCGGTCGCCTTCGAGGTGAAGGGGACCGTGCGCGAGGCACGCGGGTTGGCTTCGAGGACGTACAGGATGTCCCCGGCCAGGGCGAACTGGATGTTGATGAGTCCGCGGACGCCGACGCCCCTGGCGATGGCCTCGGTCGAGGCGCGCAGCCGCTTGATGTCGAAGCCACCGAGGGTGATCGGGGGCAGGGCGCACGCCGAGTCGCCGGAGTGGATGCCGGCCTCCTCGATGTGCTCCATGACGCCGCCGAGGTACAGCTCGTGGCCGTCGTACAGGGCGTCCACGTCGATCTCGATCGCGTCGTCCAGGAAGCGGTCGACCAGGACCGGCCGGGAGGGGCTGATCTCGGTGGACTCCTCGATGTACGAGGCCAGCCGCGTCTCGTCGTACACGATCTCCATGCCGCGCCCGCCGAGGACGTACGACGGCCGGACGAGGACGGGGTAGCCGATCTCGTCCGCGATGGCCTTGGCGCCGGCGAAGGTGGTGGCGGTGCCGTGCTTGGGCGCGGGCAGTCCGGCCTCCGCGAGGACCCGGCCGAAGGCGCCGCGGTCCTCGGCGGCGTGGATGGCCTCGGGCGGGGTGCCGACGACCGGGACGCCGTTGTCCTTGAGCGCCTGCGACAGGCCGAGCGGGGTCTGGCCGCCGAGCTGGACGATCACACCCGCGACGGGTCCGGCGAGCGTCTCCGCGTGGACGATCTCCAGGACGTCCTCCAGGGTGAGCGGCTCGAAGTAGAGCCGGTCGGAGGTGTCGTAGTCCGTGGAGACGGTCTCGGGGTTGCAGTTGACCATCACGGTCTCGTAGCCGGCGTCGCTCAGCGCGAAGGAGGCGTGGACGCAGGAGTAGTCGAACTCGATGCCCTGGCCGATGCGGTTCGGACCGGAGCCGAGGATGATCACCGCGGGCTTCTCGCGCGGGGCGACCTCGCTCTCCTCGTCGTACGAGGAGTAGAAGTACGGCGTCTTGGCGGCGAACTCGGCGGCGCAGGTGTCGACCGTCTTGTAGACCGGCCGTACGCCGAGCGCGTGCCGCACCTCGCGGACGACGTCCTCGCGCAGGCCCCGGATCTCGCCGATCTGGACGTCGGAGAAGCCGTGCCGCTTGGCCTCGGCGAGCAGCGAGGGCTCCAGCTTGTCGGCGGCGGCCAGCTCGTCCGCGAGCTCCTTGATCAGGAACAGCTGGTCCACGAACCAGGGGTCGATCCGGGTCGCGTCGAAGACCTCCTCGGGCGTGGCGCCCGCGCGGATGGCCTGCATGACGGAGTTGATGCGGCCGTCGGTCGGCCGTACGGCCTCCGCCAGCAGTTCGGCCTTGTCGCCGGGCTCGCCGACGAACGTGAACTGCGAGCCCTTCTTCTCCAGGGACCGCAGGGCCTTCTGCAGGGCCTCGGTGAAGTTGCGGCCGATCGCCATGGCCTCGCCGACCGACTTCATGGTCGTGGTCAGCGTGGAGTCGGCGGAGGGGAACTTCTCGAAGGCGAACCGGGGCGCCTTGACGACCACGTAGTCGAGGGTCGGCTCGAAGGACGCCGGGGTCTTCTCGGTGATGTCGTTCGGGATCTCGTCGAGCGTGTAGCCGACGGCCAGCTTGGCGGCGATCTTGGCGATCGGGAAGCCGGTGGCCTTCGACGCGAGGGCCGAGGAGCGCGAGACGCGCGGGTTCATCTCGATGACGATGATGCGGCCGTCGTCGGGGTTGACCGCGAACTGGATGTTGCAGCCGCCGGTGTCGACGCCGACCTCGCGGATGATCGCGATGCCGATGTCGCGCAGGCGCTGGTACTCGCGGTCGGTCAGCGTCATCGACGGCGCGACGGTGATGGAGTCGCCGGTGTGGACGCCCATCGGGTCGAAGTTCTCGATGGAGCAGACGACCACGACGTTGTCGTTCTTGTCGCGCATCAGCTCCAGCTCGTACTCCTTCCAGCCGAGGATGGACTCCTCCAGGAGCACCTCGGTGGTCGGGGAGAGCATGAGGCCCTGGCCGGCGATGCGGCGCAGCTCCTCCTCGTCGTGCGCGAAGCCGGAGCCGGCGCCGCCCATGGTGAAGGAGGGGCGCACGACGACGGGGTAGCCGCCGAGCGTGTCGACACCGCCCAGGACGTCGTCCATGGTGTGGCAGATGACCGAGCGGGCGGACTCGCCGTGGCCGATCTTCGCGCGGACGGCCTCGACGACGCCCTTGAAGAGGTCGCGGTCCTCGCCCTTGTTGATGGCCTCGACGTTGGCACCGATCAGTTCGACGCCGTACTTCTCCAGCACACCCTGCTCGTGCATGGAGATCGCGGTGTTGAGTGCGGTCTGGCCGCCGAGCGTCGGCAGGAGGGCGTCGGGCCGCTCCTTGGCGATGATCTTCTCGACGAACTCCGGGGTGATCGGCTCGACGTACGTGGCGTCGGCGATCTCCGGGTCGGTCATGATCGTCGCGGGGTTGGAGTTGACCAGGATCACCCGCAGGCCCTCGGCCTTGAGGACGCGGCAGGCCTGGGTGCCTGAGTAGTCGAACTCGGCGGCCTGGCCGATGACGATCGGGCCGGAGCCGATGACCAGGACGGACTGGATATCGGAGCGCTTAGGCACGCTGGCCCTCCATCGAAGCGGTGTTCATCAAAGACGTGAAGCGGTCGAACAGGTAGGCGGCGTCGTGCGGGCCCGCTGCCGCCTCGGGGTGGTACTGGACGCTGAACGCGGGCTGGTCGAGTAGCTGGAGCCCTTCGACGACCTGGTCGTTCAGGCAGACGTGGCTGACCTCGGCCCGCCCGAAGGGGGTCTCGGAGACCTGGTCGAGGGGCGCGTCGACGGCGAAGCCGTGGTTGTGCGCGGTGACCTCGACCTTGCCGGTCGTGCGGTCCTGCACGGGCTGGTTGATGCCCCGGTGGCCGTACTTCAGCTTGTAGGTGCCGAAGCCCAGCGCGCGGCCGAGGATCTGGTTGCCGAAGCAGATGCCGAACAGGGGCGTCTTGCGCTCCAGGACGGCGCGCATCAGGGCGACGGGGTGCTCGGCCTGCTCCGGGTCGCCGGGGCCGTTCGAGAAGAACACGCCGTCGGGGGCGACCGCGTAGATCTCCTCGACGGTCGCGGTGGCGGGCAGCACGTGCACCTCGATGCCGCGCTCGGCCATGCGGTGCGGGGTCATGCCCTTGATGCCGAGGTCGATCGCGGCGACGGTGAACTTCTTCTCACCGACGGCCGGGACGACGTACGCCTCCTCGGTGGCGACCTCCTCGTAGAGGCTGGCGCCCTTCATCTCGGGGGCCTGGCGCACCTCGGTGAGCATGGTGCCCTCGTCGGGCAGCGCGCTGCCGGAGAAGATGCCGACGCGCATGGCGCCGCGCTCGCGCAGATGGCGGGTGAGGGCGCGGGTGTCGATGCCGCTGATGCCCACGACGCCCTGCGCGGCGAGCTCCTCGTCGAGCGAGCGCCGGGAGCGCCAGTTGGAGGGCACGCGCGCGGGGTCGCGTACGACGTAGCCGGAGACCCAGATCTTCCTGGACTCCATGTCCTCGTCGTTGATGCCGGTGTTGCCGATGTGCGGGGAGGTCATCACGACGACCTGGCGGTGGTACGACGGGTCGGTGAGGGTCTCCTGGTAGCCGGTCATGCCGGTGGAGAACACCGCTTCGCCGAAGGTCACCCCCACGGCCCCGTAGGCACGGCCGCGGAAGGTCCGGCCGTCCTCCAGAACGAGTACGGCGGGAGCCGCCTGCTGCCGCCGCGGGGCGGTTCCCTGGTCGGAGGTGGTCATCGTGCGCCTTCCGTGTCGCTGCTCTGGTCGATGTCGCTGCTCTTGTCGATCATGTCGTTCAGGGTCTCGACCCATTCGTTGTGCTCCGCCGCGTGGTCGGAGCGGAACCCGGAGTCGATCAGCTTGTCGCCGTGTTCCCAGGTGACGACGAGCAGGCCGCCCTCGGAGAGGACCTTGCCCGCGATGCCCTTGTCGAGCCGGGCCTCGCGCAGTCGCCCACGGGGGACGAAGAAGTCGGCCGCCCCGGGGCGTACGACGTCCAGGCCCGCGTCCGTCAGGGTCAGCTCGGCCCTGCTGCGGGTGCCCAGGCCGTGCGCCACGATGCGGTCGAGCCACTGCCCGGCCGTCGTCGAGCCGTGGTAGCGGCCGCTCATGGTCAGTCTGGCCGCACCGGGCTCACTCGGCACGACGGGCAGCTCGGGCAGGTCGCCCTGGAGCGTGCCGCGCCATTTCCAGCCCTCGCGCATCAGCCAGTAGACGAGCGCGATGAACAGGGCGAGGCCGACGAGCCAGCCGATGCGTGCGGCCCAGTCGGTCACCTCGGCGGACTTCTGCTCCGCCGCGAGGCCGACGGCGCGGCCCGTGGTGAGTTCCGAGGCGATCTGCGCTGCAAAGGGGGTGAGTGATGTCACGCGAGCTTCCCGTCGACGAGCGTGGCCCTGCCCCGCAGCCACGTGTGCGTGACACGGCCCGGCAGCTCACGACCCTCGTACGGAGTGTTGCGGCTGCGCGATGCGAAGCCCGCGGGGTCCACCTCACCACGGTATGCGGTGTCCACGAGCGTGAGGTTGGCGGGCTCACCTGCCGAGACGGGACGGCCGTGGCCCTGCGCCCGGCCGATCTCGGCGGGCTTGCGGGACATGCGGTCGGCGACGCCGGCCCAGTCGAGCAGCCCGGTCTCGACCATCGTCTGCTGGACGACCGACAGGGCCGTCTCCAGGCCCACCATGCCCATGGCGGCGGCGGCCCACTCGCAGTCCTTGTCCTCGTGCGGGTGCGGGGCGTGGTCGGTGGCGACGATGTCGATCGTGCCGTCGGCGAGCGCCTCGCGCAGGGCCAGTACGTCGCGCTCGGTGCGCAGCGGCGGGTTGACCTTGTAGACCGGGTTGTAGGAGCGCACCAGCTCATCCGTGAGGAGGAGGTGGTGCGGGGTGACCTCGGCGGTCACGTCGATGCCGCGGGACTTGGCCCAGCGGACGATCTCGACGGAGCCGGCGGTCGACAGGTGGCAGATGTGGACGCGGGAACCGACGTGCTCGGCGAGCAGGACGTCCCGGGCGATGATCGACTCCTCGGCGACCGCGGGCCAGCCGCCGAGTCCCAGTTCCGCGGAGACGACGCCCTCGTTCATCTGGGCGCCCTCGGTGAGGCGGGGCTCCTGGGCGTGCTGGGCGACGACACCGCCGAAGGCCTTCACGTACTCCAGGGCCCTGCGCATGATCACGGCGTCGTCGACGCACTTGCCGTCGTCCGAGAAGACGGTGACGCCGGCGGCGGACTCGTGCATGGCGCCCAGCTCGGCGAGCTTCTTGCCCTCCAGGCCGACGGTGACGGCCCCGATGGGCTGGACGTCGCAGTAGCCGTGCTCCCGGCCGAGCCGGTAGACCTGCTCGACGACTCCGGCGGTGTCGGCCACGGGGAAGGTGTTGGCCATGGCGAACACGGCGGTGTAGCCGCCGCTCGCGGCGGCGCGCGTACCGGTCAGGACCGTCTCGGAGTCCTCGCGGCCGGGCTCGCGCAGATGGGTGTGCAGGTCGACGAGCCCCGGCAGGAGCACCCGGCCGTCGGCCTCCACGACCTCGGCGCCCTCCGCCGACAGGCCCGTACCGGTCTCGGCGATGGTCTCGCCGTCGATGAGGACATCCTGCGGCTCGCCGCCGAGCACCTTCGCACCACGGATCAGAATCTTGCTCATGTGACTTACTTCTCCTCGGTACGGGTGTGGGTGGCGGCGGGTTCGTTGCCACCGAGCAGCAGGTACAGGACGGCCATCCGGATCGAGACGCCGTTGGTGACCTGCTCGATGGCGGTGCAGCGCTCCGAGTCGGCGACCTCGGCGGTGATCTCCATGCCGCGGACCATCGGCCCGGGGTGCATCACGATGGCGTGCTCGGGCATCTTCGCCATGCGGTCGCCGTCCAGTCCGTAGCGCCGCGAGTACTCGCGCTCGGTCGGGAAGAACGCCGCGTTCATCCGCTCGCGCTGCACACGCAGCAGCATCACGGCGTCGGACTTGGACAGCGTCCGGTCGAGGTCGTACGAGACCTCGCAGGGCCAGGACTCGACGCCGACGGGCACCAGGGTCGGCGGGGCGACGAGGGTGACCTCGGCGCCGAGGGTGTGCAGCAGGTCGACGTTCGAGCGGGCGACCCGGCTGTGCAGGATGTCGCCGACGAGCGTGATGCGCCGGCCGGAGAGGTCCTGGCCGAGGCCCTCGTCCCGGCCGACGAGCCGGCGCCGCATGGTGAAGGCGTCGAGCAGGGCCTGGGTGGGGTGCTGGTGGGTGCCGTCGCCCGCGTTGATGACGGCGGCGTCGATCCAGCCGGACGTCGCGAGGCGGTAGGGCGCTCCGGAGGCGCCGTGCCGGATGACGACGGCGTCGACGCCCATCGCCTCCAGGGTCTGCGCGGTGTCCTTCAGGGACTCGCCCTTGGAGACGCTGGAGCCCTTGGCGGTGAAGTTGATGACGTCCGCGGACAGCCGCTTCTCGGCGGCCTCGAAGGAGATCCGGGTGCGGGTGGAGTCCTCGAAGAAGAGGTTGACGACGGTGCGGCCGCGCAGGGTCGGCAGCTTCTTGATCGGCCGGTCGGCGACCCGGGCCATCTCCTCGGCGGTGTCGAGGATCAGGACGGCGTCGTCGCGGGTGAGGTCGGCGGCCGAGATGAGATGACGCTGCATCTTTCAGGCTCCGTAAGGCAGAAGGCAGGAAGGCACAAGGCGGTTCAGGTCGGGAGGCGGGCGTCCGGAGGTGCCGCCGGGCACGGCCGGGACGGGCGGGGGCGCGCGAGGGCCCGGCGCACGGCGGCGGCCGTACGCCGCGGGGCTACGGCTGCCCGCCCTGGGAGGTCTGCTTCACACCGAGCAGCACGGTGTCCCGGCCGTCCTCCTCGGCGAGCTGGACCTTGACCGTCTCCCGCAACGACGTGGGGAGGTTCTTGCCGACGTAGTCGGCGCGGATCGGGAGTTCGCGGTGGCCGCGGTCGACGAGGACCGCGAGCTGCACGGCACGCGGCCGGCCGATGTCGTTCAGCGCGTCGAGGGCGGCGCGGATGGTGCGGCCGGAGAACAGCACGTCGTCGACGAGGACGACCAGTCTGCCGTCGATGCCGTCACTGGGGATGTCGGTGCGGGCCAGCGCCCGCGGCGGGTGCATGCGCAGGTCGTC
Source organism: Streptomyces sp. NPDC060205 (assembly GCF_042728395.1). Classification (NCBI taxonomy): domain Bacteria; kingdom Bacillati; phylum Actinomycetota; class Actinomycetes; order Kitasatosporales; family Streptomycetaceae; genus Streptomyces; species Streptomyces sp. NPDC060205. The sequence goes on along the minus strand of NZ_JBHWZP010000062.1, from coordinate 1,056 downwards.
GCGGTACATGGTGATGTCGAGGGAGCCGACCGGGATGTGGCGGTCGGTGATCTCCTGGAGCTTGACGGCGAGCCGCTGGGCCAGGTGCACGCCCCGGGTCGGAATGCCCAGGAGCACCACGTCCTCGGCGCCCTTGGCGCGCTCGACGATCTCGTGGGCGATGCGGGTCAGGACCCGCGCGATGTCGGGCGCCTCAAGAACGGGCCGCGCATCGGTCGCGTACTGCTGCTTCTGCTGTTCGGTGTCCATACGAAACGGACCTCCTTCTCCGCCTCTCTGGACGGATCATTAAAGGACGTCGGAATTGCGCCATCAACGGTACCAGCCTGGCAATGCCCCTGATCACCCCCCTCGTCCCGGCCGTGCTCCGCCGCCACGGGGAGACCGGTCCGGACCATTCGGCTTGACGAGCCAGAGTCACGCTGCGTAACCTCACAGTGAGTCACCAGCCGCGCGGCCGAGCCGCACGTCGACACAGTGTCCGGGGAGCTATATGTCCAGCGAATACGCCAAACAGCTCGGGGCCAAGCTCCGCGCCATCCGTACCCAGCAGGGCCTTTCCCTCCACGGCGTCGAGGAGAAGTCCCAGGGCCGCTGGAAGGCGGTCGTGGTCGGTTCGTACGAGCGCGGCGACCGCGCCGTGACCGTGCAGCGTCTTGCCGAGCTGGCGGACTTCTACGGCGTTCCCGTGCAGGAGCTGCTGCCGGGCACCACGCCGGGCGGGGCCGCCGAGCCGCCGCCGAAGCTGGTCCTCGACCTGGAGCGACTGGCCCACGTCCCGGCCGAGAAGGCGGGCCCCCTGCAGCGCTACGCGGCGACGATCCAGTCCCAGCGCGGCGACTACAACGGCAAGGTGCTGTCGATCCGCCAGGACGACCTGCGCACGCTCGCCGTCATCTACGACCAGTCGCCCTCGGTCCTCACCGAGCAGCTGATCAGCTGGGGCGTCCTGGACGCGGACGCGCGCCGCGCGGTCTCCCACGACGAGGGCTGACCGCCACCAGCACTGAGAAGAAACGTGCCGCCGGGGTGGCCGGAACCCAATGGGTTCCGGCC
>NZ_JBHWZP010000061.1:0-36487 GCF_042728395.1 Streptomyces sp. NPDC060205 | reverse complement strand
AACTGAGAGTGTACGTTCGTACGCTCCCGCTATAGGCTCACCTTCATGACTGTTGACGTACTGGGCCGACCCGCGTCGGCCGAACGGCAGGCCCGGGTGGCCGTCGCCGTGCTGTTCTTCACCAACGGCGCCCTGTTCGCCAACCTCCTGCCGAGGTATCCGCAGATCAAGGCGGATCTCGGCATAGGCAACGCGGCCTACGGTCTGGCCGTCGCCGCGTTCCCGGCGGGCGCCATCGCGGCCGGTCTCGCCGCGGGAGTGGTGATCCGCCGCATGGGCTCGGCGCGGGCGGCGGTGGCCGGCACCCTGCTGACCGGAGCGTGGATCCTCCTCGCGGGCCTGGCCGACTCGGTCGTGCTGTTCGCGGCGGCGCTGTTCCTGGCCGGGGCGATGGACGCGGTCACCGATGTGGCGCAGAACGCCCACGGACTGCGCGTGCAGCGACGCTACGGGCGTTCGATCATCAACTCCTTCCATGCGATCTGGTCCATCGGCGCCGTCACCGGCGGAGCCATGGCCGCCGCGGCGATAGCGCTCGGCCTCTCGCGCGGACAGCATCTGACGATCTCGGCGGTGCTGTTCGCGGTGGCCGCGTGCGTCGCCCTGCGGTTCTGCCTGTCCGGCCCCGAGACCGAGGCCGAGGACGAGGGTGACTCCGGGACCGGGGCGGACCTCGCATCGACGGCGGGCCCGGCGGCGGAGTCCGGTACCGGCGGTCATGGCGAGCGGCAGGCGGCGCGTCCGACGCCGGGTCGGCGTACCGCGTACGTGCTGGCCGCCCTCGTGCTCATCGCCACGGCCGGCACCCTCGTCGAGGACGCGGGCAGTTCGTGGGCCGCGCTCTACCTCTCCGGCTCGCTGTCCGCGTCGGTGACGCTCGCCGCCTCCGGCTACATCGCCCTCGTCGGGGCCCAGTTCGTCGGCCGGATCATCGGCGACCGGCTCGTCGACCGGTTCGGCCAGCGCGCGGTGGCCCGCGCCGGCGGTCTCATCGTCGTGGCGGGCATGGGCCTGGCGCTGGCCGTGCCCACGGTGCCCGGCACGATCCTCGGGTTCGCCGCGGCCGGGTTCGGCGTGGCGACGCTGGTCCCCGCGGCAATGCACGAAGCCGACGAACTGCCCGGCCTCAAGCCCGGCTCCGGGCTGGCCATCGTCTCCTGGCTGATGCGTCTGGGCTTCCTGGTCTCCCCGCCGGTCGTAGGCCTCGTCGCGGACGCGGCCAGTCTGCGGGTGGGTCTGCTCGTGGTGCCCCTCGCCGGAGTGCTCGTGCTCCTGCTCGCCGGGGTGCTGCAGCCCGGACGCCGCCAGGGCTCGTAACCACCCCGGCGTGCAGGTTTCCCGGGCCGTGGTCCGACGTCGAGTGTACGATCGTACGCATGTCGACGGACTACTTCGCCCAGGATCCCCGTACGCATCTCGAACGCATGATGGCGGGCGATCACTACATCGCCGACGACCCGGAGATCGTCCGCCGGTACGAGCGAGCCGTGCGGCTGGCCGCCCGCTACCAGGCCGCCTACCTCGAAGACACCGAGGGGGCCCGCCCGATCCTCGCCGAACTGCTCGGCTCCCTCGGACCCGACGTACACCTGAGGCCGCCGCTGTACGTCGACTACGGCAGCAACATCACGATCGGCGCGCGCACCTTCGTCAACTACAACCTGACCGCCCTGGACGTCGCCGCGATCACCATCGGCGAGGACTGCCAGATCGGCCCGAACGTCCAACTGCTCACCCCCACGCACCCCCTGGAGCCCCAGCCCCGGCGCGACAAGCTGGAGGCCGCCCAGCCGATCACCATCGGCGACAACGTGTGGCTGGGGGGAGGCGCCATCGTGCTGCCCGGTGTCACCATCGGGGACAACTCCGTCATCGGCGCCGGGGCCGTGGTGACGAAGGACGTGCCCGCCGGCGTCGTCGCCGTCGGCAACCCCGCCCGCCCGGTCCGCACCCTCTGAAGGCTCCCGTCATGGCCACCGGACACACCGACCCGCAGCGCCGCGAACGCATCCTCGCCTCGACCCTCGATCTCATCGCCGAGGAGGGGATCGCCAGCGTCTCCCACCGGAAGATCGCCGCGCGGGCCGGCGTCCCCCTGGGGTCGATGACGTACCACTTCAGCGGTATGGACGAGCTGCTGCGGGATGCGTTCACCCGCTTCGCCGACCACATCGTCGCCGTCTTCGACGCCCACCTCGCCGCTCCGGCCGACCGCGACCAGGCCCGTCAGGCCGTCGCGGACCTCGTCCATGTGCTGTCGGAGGGGAGCCAGCGCGACCTCGTACTCACCCAGGAGCTGTACACCCTCGCCGCGCGCCGGCCGGTCTACCGCGAACTGACCCACGAGTGGATGGGCCGCAGCCGCACCCATCTGGAGAAGCACTTCGACCCGGACACGGCACGTCAACTCGACGCCCTGATCGAGGGCCTGACCCTCCACCGCGCCCTGGACAACGAACCCCACGACCGTGCTCTGACCCTTGAGGCGATCACCCGCATCACCACCCCGGGCAGGTAGGGACGTCGGCCGGGCGCGGGGGCACCGGATCGATCAGGAATCGAGAAGCGCCGGACCCCGCCCCGCGTCTAGCGTGACTGCCATGGACGTCACCCTGTACGCGAGCTTCCTCCCGCACACCGATCCGGACGCGTCCCTGGCCTTCTACCGGGACGCCCTCGGCTTCGAGGTCCGCGACGACGTCGGGCACGGCGCGACGCGCCGGATCACGGTCGGGGCCGCCGACCGGTCCGGCCCGTCCCTCGTTCTTAAGCCGCCGGTCACCGACCCCGGGGTCACCGAGGACGAGCGCCGCACCGTCGCGGAGATGATGGCGAAGGGCGCGTACGCGGGCATCCTCCTCGCCACCCCCGACCTCGACGCCACCTTCGAGCGGGTGCGGGCGGCGGGCAGCGGCCAGGTCCTCCAGGAGCCGGCCGAGCAGCCGTACGGCGTCCGGGACTGCGCCTTCCTCGATCCCGCGGGCAACATGATCCGCATCCAGGAACGGCGCTGAGCGGTCCGGTGAGCGCAGCAGGCGAACAGGTCACAAGGTCTACAGGTCGACAGAGCGACAGATCAACAGATGGAGACATGATGAGCATGGCCCCGAGGACGGACACGCGGTCGTCCGCGCCGCACGCTGCCGACAGTCATGACCTGATCCGCGTGCACGGCGCGCGCGAGAACAACCTCAAAGACGTCAGCATCGAGATCCCCAAGCGCCGCCTGACCGTGTTCACCGGTGTCTCCGGCTCGGGCAAGAGCTCGCTGGTGTTCAACACGATCGCCGCCGAGTCGCAGCGGATGATCAACGAGACCTACAGCGCCTTCGTGCAGGGCTTCATGCCGACCCTCGCCCGCCCCGAGGTCGACGTCCTCGACGGGCTGACCACCGTGATCACCGTCGACCAGCAGCGGATGGGCTCCGACCCGCGCTCCACCGTCGGCACCGCCACCGACGCCAACGCGATGCTGCGCATCCTCTTCAGCCGCCTCGGCACGCCGCACATCGGCCCGCCCAGCGCGTACTCCTTCAACACCGCCTCGGTCCGGGCCAGCGGCGCGATCACCGTCGAGCGCGGTGCCAAGAAGACGGTGAAGGCGACCTTCAACCGCACCGGCGGCATGTGCACGCGCTGCGAGGGTCGCGGCTCGGTCTCCGACATCGACCTCAGCCAGCTCTACGACGACTCCAAGTCCCTCTCCGAGGGCGCGTTCACCATCCCCGGCTGGAAGTCCGACAGCCAGTGGACCGTGCAGGTCTACGCCCAGTCCGGCTTCGTCGACCCGGACAAGCCGATCCGCGAGTACACCAAGAAGCAGCTGCAGGACTTCCTCTACGGGGAGCCCGTCAAGGTCAAGGTCAACGGCGTCAACCTCACCTACGAGGGGCTGATCCCGAAGATCCAGAAGTCGTTCCTGTCCAAGGACAAGGAGTCGATGCAGCCGCACATCCGGGCGTTCGTGGAGCGGGCGGTCACCTTCGCCACCTGCCCCGAGTGCGACGGCACGCGGCTCAGTGAAGGAGCCAGGTCGTCGAAGATCGGCAAGGTCAGCATCGCCGACGCCTGCGCGATGGAGATCCGCGACCTGACCGAATGGGTCCGCGGCCTCGACGAGCCGTCGGTGGCACCGCTGCTCGCCGCACTGCAGCAGGCCCTCGACTCGTTCGTGGAGATCGGTCTCGGCTATCTCTCGCTCGACCGGCCCGCGGGCACGCTCTCGGGCGGCGAGGCGCAGCGCGTCAAGATGATCCGCCACCTCGGCTCCTCGCTCACCGACATCACCTACGTCTTCGACGAGCCCACCATCGGCCTGCACCCTCATGACATCCAGCGGATGAACGACCTGCTGCTGCGGCTGCGCGACAAGGGCAACACCGTGCTCGTCGTGGAGCACAAGCCCCAGACGATCGCGATCGCCGACCACGTCGTGGACCTCGGCCCCGGTGCGGGCACGGCGGGCGGCACCGTCTGCTTCGAGGGCACGGTCGAGGGACTGCGGGCCAGTGACACCGTCACCGGCCGCCACCTCGACGACCGGGCCACCTGCAAGGAGACGCCGCGCAAGCCCACCGGTTCGCTGGAGATCCGCGGCGCGACGGCGCACAACCTCCAAGGCGTCGACGTCGACATCCCCCTCGGGGTGCTCACCGTCGTCACCGGTGTCGCCGGCTCCGGAAAGAGCTCGCTCGTCCACGGATCGATCCACGACGACCAGGGCGTGGTGTCGATCGACCAGGGCGCCATCCGCGGCTCCCGGCGCAGCAACCCGGCGACCTACACCGGCATGCTCGACCCGATCCGCAAGGCGTTCGCCAAGGCCAACGACGTGAAACCGGCCCTGTTCAGCGCCAACTCCGAGGGCGCCTGTCCCACCTGCAACGGCGTGGGCGTCGTCTACACCGACCTCGCGATGATGGCCGGAGTGGCCACTGTCTGCGAGGAGTGCGAGGGGAGGCGGTTCCAGGCCGCGGTCCTGAAGTACCACCTCGGCGGCCGTGACATCAGCGAGGTGCTCGCGATGTCGGTGACCGAGGCCGTGGAGTTCTTCGGCAAGGGCGAGGCGGGCATCCCGGCCGCGCACCGCATCCTCGAACGCCTCGCCGACGTCGGACTCGGCTACCTCAGCCTCGGCCAGCCGCTCACCACGCTCTCCGGCGGCGAGCGCCAGCGGCTCAAGCTGGCCACCCACATGGGCGACAAGGGTGGCGTGTACGTCCTCGACGAGCCGACCACCGGCCTGCACCTCGCCGATGTCGAGCAGCTTCTCGGGCTGCTTGACCGGCTCGTCGACTCCGGCAAGTCCGTCATCGTCGTCGAGCACCACCAGGCGGTCATGGCGCACGCCGACTGGATCATCGACCTGGGCCCCGGCGCGGGCCACGACGGCGGCCGGATCGTCTTCGAGGGCACCCCGGCCGACCTGGTCGCCGCCCGCTCCACCCTCACGGGTGAACACCTCGCGGCGTACGTGGGCGACTGACCGTACGTTCTACCGGCTGCTCCGTGCCACGTGAGAGGCGCGGTCAGCCGGCCGCGGAGCCGTGCGCGGGACGGTGGGTGGCGGCGAGCGCCCGGTCCGCGGCGGCGGCCAGCGCGGTGTCGTCCGGGTCCGTGCCGGCCCAGGCGACATGGCCGTCGGGGCGGATCAGCGCGGCGCGCACCGGGGCCCAGGCGGCCGGAGGCCGGTCGAGGGTCGCGGTGCGCACGGTGAGCCCCGGGCGTGCCCGGTCCGCGAGGACACCTTCCGGGCGGACGCCCTGACCGGGGGCGGGTACGGAGGCCGGTGCGTCGGCCGTCAGGTCGAGGAGCAGGTACCCGTCCGCGCGCAACCACCCGTGCAGGCCGTTTCCCGAGTCGGTGAAGGCCAGGTCGGGGGCGCGGACGCCGGTGAGCGGGTGGGCCGTCTCGTCCGGTGCCGGGTAGGCGACGGCGAGCGCGGTGAGGCGTTCGGCCAGGGCCCTGCCGAGGTCCCGCTGCGTGGCGATCATCCCGCTGAGGAACGACCGCAGATCGATGCCCTCGGGAGTGAAACCGGTCATCAGGGCGGTCTGGGCGCGACTGTGCTCCATCAGCTGGGCGCCGACGGGGTGACGCTCGCAGTGGTAGCTGTCGAGCAGCCCCTCCGGAGCCCGGCCGCCGAGGTCCGCGGCGAGCTTCCAGCCGAGGTTGTGCGCGTCCTGGATGCCGACGTTCATGCCGACGCCCCCGGTCGGGAAGTGCTGGTGGGCGGCGTCCCCGGCGAGCAGGACCCGGCCGCGCCGGTACTCCTCCGCCAGCCGGGTGGCGTTGCCGAAACGGGAGAGCCACACCGGGTCGCGCATCCCGTAGTCCTCACCGGTGACGGCGACGGCCTTGGCCCGCAGCTCCTCCAGAGTGAGGTCCTTCGGCGACTGGGTGGTGAGGCTGTCGGGGCTGATACCGACGACACGATGCCGCCCGCCGGGCAGCGGCGCGACCATCAGCGCGCCCTGGAGCCCGAAGACGCCGAAACCGGGTCGCGGCGGGTCGTCGAGCACGACATCGCCGAGCCAGCCCAGCACCGTGGAGGGCGTACCGGGAAAGCCGATGCCGGCGGCGGTGCGCACGGTACTGCGGGTGCCGTCGCACCCGACGAGGTACGCCGCCCGCAGCTCGTACGGCCCGTCGGGCCCCTGTACCTGTACGGTCACCGACCCCGCGTCCTGGCTGAACCCGCTGACGCGGTGCCCGCGCACGATCGTGGCGCCGAGTGCGCGCGCGTCCTCCTCCAGCAGTTCCTCGGTACGGGCCTGGGGCAGCGCGAGGGTGAAGGGGAACGGAGTGTCCAGTTCAGTGAAGTCGAGCCGGTGGTCGAGCATCGCGAAATGCCCGGCCGGTATCCGCAGCCCTTCCGCGAGGAAGGGCTCGTGCACCTCGCGCGAGGCGAGGATCTCGATGGTCCGGGGATGGATGGTGAGCGCCTTGGAGCGCTGATCGACGTCGGTCCGCGCCTCGACGACCGTCACGGAGACTCCGCCCCGCCGCAGTTCGGCGGCCAGCCACAGCCCGACCGGACCTCCGCCCGCGATGACAACCTGCTGTTCCACGCACTCTCCTAGGTCAGTGACCAATAACGTGTCCGCAGTAAACTAGGTCAATGACCAATAGGCAAACAGGTGAGGGCGGTGCCCCCCGGCTGGACCCCGCGACGGTGATCCGGACCGCGCTGGAACTGCTGGATGAGAAGGGCCTGGACGCCCTGTCCACCCGGGCCGTCGCCGACCGGCTCGGCGTCCGGATGAACACCGTGCTGTGGCATGTGAAGACCAAGGCCCGGATGCTGGAGCTGATGGCGGACGCCGTCGTCGGCGAGGCCCCGCTCGACGGGCTCCCGGCCGACCGGGACGCACGCGTCCGCGAACTCGCCCGCCGCTACCGCCGCGCCCTGCTCGCCCACCGCGACGGCGCGGCACTGGTGGTCGGCACGTACAGCGCCGAACCGCACACCCTGGCCTTTGCCGAAGCGCTGGTGACCGCGCTGCTGGACGGCGGTCTCGGCGACCGGGACGCCGCCTGGACCGCCTGGACGATCACCTACCTCGCCCTCGGCCTCACGCAGGAGGAACAGGCGGCACCCCGCGGCCCGCTGACCGACGGTCTGGCGCACGCGGTGTCCGGGGCGGCCCACCCCTCCCTCCACCGCGTCCTGCACCACCTCGACGCGCGATCGTTCGACGAGCGCTTCGAGTTCGGACTGTCCGCGATCCTCGTGAGAGCGGGAGACTTGGCCCCATGAACACATCGGATCCCGCCGCCGGTCACAGGACGACAGATCCCGAGGCCGCTCCCAAGGGCGACCTGCGCTTCTACCTGCAGTCGGCCCGCGATGCGCTGCTGTGGAAGCTCGAAGGGCTCTCGGAGTACGACATCCGCCGCCCGTCGACGCCGACCGGCACCAACCTCCTGGGCCTCGTCAAACACGCGGCCGGGGTGGAGCTGGGCTACCTCGGCGACACCTTCGGACGGCCGTCCGGCGAGGCGCAGCCTTGGCTGGAGGACGGTGCCGAGACCAACGCGGACATGTGGGCCAGCGCCGACGAGTCACGCGAGCACATCGTCGGCCTGTACCGCCGGGCCTGGGCGCACGCGGACGCGACGATCGACGCCCTCGCCCTGGACGCGGTCGGCCGGGTGCCGTGGTGGCCCGGCGAGCGGAACGAGGTGACCCTGCACCACGCCGTCGTGCGCGTGATCGCCGATACGCACCGCCACGCGGGCCACGCCGACATCCTCCGCGAACTCATGGACGGGTCGGTCGGGATGAACCGCACCAACGGCAGTATGGCGCCGGGCGATTCGGCGTGGTGGGAGGAGTACCGGAGCCGACTGGAGCGCGCGGCCCAGGAAGCCGAACGACAGGAAGCCGAACGGAACGCGTGACGCCGAGGGGAGGAGACAGGGTCTCAGGGGATGTCCGGTCCGGATACGGGGACGGTCTCCTCCCGCAGGCCCCACGGCGCCCCGTACTCCGTGAGCAGGTCGAGGAACGGGCGGGGAGGCATCGCCTCGGGGCCGAGGACGCCGCTGCCGTGCCAGGCGCCGGACGCGACGAGTTCGAGGGCCGCCACGGGGTTGACTGCGGTCTGCCAGACCACGGCCTGGGAGCCGTACTCACGCATCGACCACTGGTTGTCGACCACGTGGTAGAGGTAGACCTCCCGTGGCCGGCCGTCCTTGGTGCCCTTGACCCACGTGCCGGCGCACGTCTTGCCGTGCATGCGGTCGCCGAGGCCGGCCGGATCGGGGAGGCAGGCGGCGACCACGTCCCGCGGGGAGACCGCGACCCTGCCCCCGCCGCCGTCCACGGAGACCGGCTCGGTGCGGTCCAGGCCCAGCTTGTGCAGGGTCTGCAGGACGCCGATGAACTCGTCACCGAGACCGTACTTGAAGGTGACGCGCCCGGCCTTCAACCACCGGGGGATCAGCAGGACTTCCTCGTGCTCGACGTTGACGCACTCCACCGGACCGATCCCCTCCGGGAAGTCGAAGACCTCCGGCTCACTGAACGGCGGTGTGGTGAACCAGCCCCGTTCCGCCTCGTAGACGACCGGCGGGTTGAGGCACTCCTCGATGGTCGTCCAGATACTGAACGACGGGGCGAAGCCGTAGCCGTCGACGACCAGGTTCGCGCCGTCGCGGACGCCGATCTCCTCGATCTCGTCGAAGAGCACGTCGGCGGCGTAGCGGGCGAACACGTCGGACAGCCCCGGCTCCACGCCCATGCCGACCAGCGCGAGCCGGTTCGCCGCCTCCCACTCGGCGGACCGCTCGAACTGCGCGTCGCCCAGCTTGACGCCGCACTCCTCGTAGGGGCGCGTCGGATGCGGCCGGGACAGGGACATCGCCATGTCCAGGTAGTGCGCGCCCTCGGTGAGCGCCGCGTCGAAGAGCGACAGCACGAACCGCGGATCGGTGGCGTTCAGCAGGACGTCGCAGCGGTGTTCGGCGAGTGCGGCCCGTACGCCGTCGGTGTCCGAGGCGTCGAGCCGCAGAGCCGAGAACCGGTGCCCGTCCTCGCCGAGCGCCGCCACGGCCGCCTGCGCCCGCGCGAGGTCGTAGTCGGCGACCACCATGTGCTCGAAGAAGGGGCGACGGGCCGCGATCCTGGTGATCGCGGTGCCGACGCCCCCTGCTCCGACCAAGAGGACTCGCATGGTGCAGCACTCCTTCGTCCCGCCCGCCCGTTTCGGTGGGCCAGGACGATAGCAGCGGCACCGCTCGGTCCGGTCCCTACCGCGAGCCCCGCTTCCGTCCGCCGGGCGGCGGATTGTTGCGGGCGTGCAGTTCGATGGCCAGGGGCGCGGCCGTGAACATCGAGGAGTACGTGCCGACGACGATGCCGATGAGCAGGGCGAGCGCGAAGTCGGTGAGGGAGTCACCTCCCAGCAGGGTGAGGGCGGCGAGGATGAACACGGCTCCCATACCGGTGTTGACGGTCCGGGGGAGGGTCTGCAGGATCGCCGTGTTGGCGAGGACCGGGAAGGGGACCTTCTTTCGCCGGCCGTCGGGGCCGCCGGGGCCGTCGGGACCGCCGGTCCGGTTGTCGGCCGTCAGTTCTCTGATCCGGTCGAAGACGACGACGGAGTCGTTGACCGAGTAGCCGATCACCGTCAGCAGTGCGGCGAGGAAGACTCCGTCGACCGGCTTGCCGAGCCAGGCGAAGACACCGATGAGGATCAGGGTGTCGTGGACCATCGCCGCGACCGCGGACGCCCCGAAGGCCCACCGGAAGCGGACCGCGAGATACAGCAGTTGCGCGGCCAGGGCCGTGGCGAGGGCGATGAGGGCCCCACGGCGCAGCTCGTCCCCGAGGCTGGGGCCGATCAGCTCGTCCCGTATCTTCTCGGCACCGCCCGCGACTTCGCCGACCGCCCTGTCCACCTTCGCGGCCTCGGCGTTGGTCAGCTGATCGGTGCGTACGGTGAGATCGCCGTCGCCGGAGGTCTGCACGACGGCGCGGGGCAGCCCCGCGCCGGCCAGGGCGGCCCGCGCGCGGTCGGCGTCGACGGGGGAGGAGGCGGCGTACTCCATGAGCCGTCCGCCGGTGAACTCGACGCCGAAGTTCAGTCCCTTGACCGCGATGCCCGAGGTGGCCAGGACGAGGGCGACGGCGGATGCCGCCAGCCAGGTGCGCCCGCGCCGCATCAGGTCGGGGTTCCGGCGGGTGAGCCAGTCGCGGACCCTCCCGGTGTCGGCGATGCCGGTCAGCTGCGGACGGCGTCGTACGGATCGCCGGGCGACCGCGTGATCGGCGAGGACCCGGGTGATGACCAGGGCACTGAGCATGGAGGCAAGTACGCCGATGCCCAGGGTGACGCCGAAGCCGCGCACCGGCCCGGAAGCCAGGAGGAAGAGCAGCCCGGCGGCGATGAGGGTCGTGATGTTGGAGTCGGCGATGGCACTGAAGGCGTTGCGGAATCCCGCGTCGAGGGCCGGGCGCAGTCCCTTGCGGCGGGCCGCGTACTCCTCACGGGCCCGTTCGAAGACGAGCACGTTCGCGTCGACGGCCATACCGATGGCCAGCACGAAGCCCGCGAGCCCCGGGAGCGTGAGTGTGGCGCCGAGCGCGACCAGGGCCGCGTACGAGATGACTCCGTAACAGGCCAGGGCCAGGGCGGCGAGGGCACCGAGGAGCCGGTAGACGGCGATGATGAACAGTGAGGTCAGCGCGGTGCCGATGACGGCTGCCCAGGCGCTGGCCTCGATGGCCGTGGCGCCCAGGGTGGGGCCGACGGTGCGCTGTTCGACGGTCTCGACCGGGACCGGCAGGGCTCCGCCGTTGATGAGCAGGCCCAGTTCGCGGGCCTCCTCCCGGCTGAACGAGCCGGTGATCTGGGTGGATCCTCCGGCGATGCCCGTACGGCAGGCCACGGACGGGTCGACCTGCGGGGAGGAGATGACCTTGTCGTCCAGGACGATGGCCACGCGGCGGGCCGGGTCGCCGGCCGGATGACACGCGGCCTTGCCGGTCAGCTCGGCCCAGGCGTCGCCCGCACCCTTGAACTCGATGCCGACGAACCAGCCGGTCCCGGTCTGCGGGTCGATACGGGCCTCGGCGCTGTCGACGTCCGCGCCGGTGAGCGCGGAGGGGCCCAGGCGTACGGGGCGACCGGACTCGTCGGAGTCGACCGCGCCGGAACCTGTGTCGCTCTTCGCGCCGGTTTCCGTGGCTGGATCCGTGCCGAGGACGGGATGGAAGGTCAGTTGGGCGGTGCGGCCGAGGACGTCGGCGGCTTCGCGCGGATCCTGGACACCGGGCAGCTCGACGATGATCCGGTTGTCCCCGGAACGGGCGATGGTGGGTTCGGAGACGCCGAGCGCGTCGATGCGGTGGCGCAGTACCTCCAGGGTGCGGTCGGTGGCTTCGGAGTCGGCTCGGGCGGTGGGGGAGTCGCGGGTCTCCAGGACTATCTGGGTGCCGCCGCGCAGGTCGAGCCCGAGACGGACCGGGACGGTCAGGGTGATGTAGAGCGACAGGGCCAGAACGGCCAGGGCGAAGAACGCCCGCACGCGGATGGCGCGCGTCAAGGGTGCCTCCAACAGGCATACCGCACCCCGGGAAAGGGCGCGGTGGGGATCGACTGTCGACTGGGTGACGTCAGATGCCGGCTGGAAGCGGCGGGCCGCGCCCGCTGTGCTGAGTGGTGTGCTGCGGGAGTGCGAAAGCGCCCAGTGCGGTCGGCAGTGCCGGCCCTGGTTCGGGCAGGGGGACCACGAGACCGGGCGGGACCGGCACCCCGACGGGAGGCGGAGCGTGCCATTCGCCCGCGGTGACCCGCCCCGCGCGGGGCGGCTGACCGCAGGCTGTGGCGCAGGAGTCGTCGACGCCGGTCCGGGTGTCGGCCTGTGCTTTCGCCGGAGCCGGAGCCGGAGCCGGAGCCGGAGCCAGAGCCGCAGCCGGTCCGGGTGCCTGGATGTGGTGTGCGGCGACCGCGGCCGATGTCAGCGCGCTGGAGGAGGCCGCGGCGGGATGGCCCTGGAGGCCGAGTACGCCGAGGAGGGTGAACAGCGCCGCCAGCAGTACGCCGGTGACGGGAGCCCGGTCTCTGCCGACGGGCGAGGCCGCGCGGACTCGCTCTGCCATGACCTGCCCCTCCTCACCCGGCTCCGGCCGAACATGGTCCGGCCGACAGGGAGCGGCCTTCAGGGACAACGCACGGGGAACGCACAAGGTTCGCGTTCGCGCGGACCGGTACGGATCACATCTGATCGTCGGTGTCGTCGGGAACCCACCGCAGCACATCACCGGGCTGGCAGTCGAGCGTGCGGCAGATCGCGTCGAGGGTCGTGAACCGCACCGCCTTCGCCCGGCCGTTCTTGAGCACGGCGATGTTCGCGGGCGTGATGCCGACGGCGGCGGCGAACTCACCGACCGACAGATTGTGCCTGGCCAACTGGACGTCGAGGTCGACGATGATCGCCATCAGACGACCGCTGCGATCTCGGTCTCCAGGTCCGTCGCCTTGCGCAGGAGTCCTCGCATGATGACGGTGAGCATCGCGAACGCCGCTCCCACGGCGACAGCCGTGACCGTGGCCCCGAGGACTCCGAGCAGTTCCATGCCGTCGTCCGGAGAGGGAATGTCGGCCAGGAGGAGGTGAACGGCGACTCCGCCGGCCAGGAGCGTCGCCACGACCGAGGCCCCGATGACGATGTCGACCCAGCGGAAGGCCAGGGCCGTGAAGATCGCGTCGCGCTGGACCATGTCGAGCAGCATCCACACCGCGAAGAGGGCGACCTGGACACAGGCGACGCCGATGATCGCCAGCGTCACGTAGGGCGTGGCGAAGGGGGCGTACGGCGGGAAACGCTCGACCTCATCGGCCGCCGTCGTCGGAATGACCACGATCTGGCCGAACAGCCCGACCGCGACCGTCGTGAGGATGCCGACCCGGAGTACGGCAATGAAGAGTTGATGCATGTATCGATTATCGATTGGTATCGATCGAAAATCAATCGATCTCGCGGATGTGGCTCCGGAGGGGCCCCTTGTGGCAGGCGGGGCGAACGATCACGATGCAGGGGCGGCCGGGCTCGACGGGCAGGGCCGGCGCACAGCACAGCCGGTTGGCCCGGCACGGCACCGACAGGAGCATTCGTGACGTACGACATCACCGCCCTCCGCGCCCAGTTCCCGGCGCTGAGCGCAGGGATCGCCCACTTCGACGGCCCCGGCGGCACCCAGTCCCCGCAGCCCGTCATCCGGGCGATCGCCGACGCGATGGGGCAGCCGCTGTCGATCCGGGGCCGGATGACGCCGGGTGAGCGCAACGCCGAGGCCATCGTCACCAGGACCCGGCAGGCGCTGGCCGACCTGCTGGGAGCGCAGCCGACGGGGATCGTCTTCGGCCGCAGCGCCACGCAGCTCACCTACGATTTCTCCCGCACGCTCTCCCGGACGTGGTCGCCCGGTGACGAGGTGGTCGTCACCCGGCTCGACCACGACGCCAACATCCGCCCCTGGGTCCAGGCCGCCGAACAGGCCGGTGCCACCGTGCGCTGGGCCGACTTCGATCCCGCCACCGGGGAACTGACCGCCGACGACATCCGCGCCGTACTGTCCCCGCGCACCCGGCTGGTGGCCGTCACCGCTGCCTCCAACCTGATCGGCACCCGCCCTCCGATCGCCGAGATCAGCGGCCTGGCGCGCGAAGCCGGAGCACTCACCTATGTCGACGGCGTCCACCACGCCGCCCACGCGCTGGTCGACGTGGAGAAGCTGGGCGCGGACCTTTTCGTCTGCTCCCCGTACAAGTTCTTCGGCCCCCACCACGGAGTGCTCGCGGCCCGTCCCGAGCTGCTGGCGACACTGCGGCCGGACAAGCTGCTGCCCTCCACCGATGTGGTCCCCGAACGCTTCGAACTGGGCACCCTGCCCTACGAGTTCCTCGCCGGCACGGAGGCGGCCATCGACTTCCTCGCCGGCCTGGACACGGACGCCACCGGGACGCGGCGCCAGCGTCTGGCCGCGTCCTTCACGGCACTCGAAGCGCACGAGCAGACCCTGCGCGCACAGCTCGACAAGGGACTGACCGCACTCCCTGGAGTCCAGGTCCACTCCAGGGCGGCCGACCGCACACCCACCGTGCTGCTCACCTTCGACGGCCGGCCGTCGGCGGAGGCGTACAGCTTCCTCGCGGAGCGTGACGTCCACGCTCCGGCGGGGTCCTTCTACGCGATCGAAGCATCCCGCCGGCTGGGTCTCGGCGACACCGGCGGTCTGCGTATCGGCCTCGCTCCCTACAACAACGCGGAGGACATCGAGCGGCTCCTGACGGGCCTGGCCGAGTTCTTGACCCGCTGAAAGGCCCGTTCAGACACCCAGCTCAGGGGGCGCCCCACGCCGCGGCGCACAGCGCCCGGTCCACCTCCTCGGTGTAGTGGGCCGCCGCGAGCCAGGCGCGGGCGAACCGGTCGACGTCGGCGGGGACGAGACGGCCGAAGACATCGCGGGACCGGTCCGCGGCGGCGGCGTGCAGTTCGTCGAGGAGGTCTCCGGCGCAGGCGAAGCCGTACCGGCTCAGACGAAGGCTGTCGGCGGCGCTGTCACCGGGGAAGGCGAGCACGCGCCGGCCCGCCGAGGCCGCCTGGTGGACACGGCGTCGCAGCACATGCAGCGGCGCCTCGTCCAGGAGCGCGGGCGGGGAACCGGCCGACACCGTGGACGGTGTCGCGGGAGCGGGCAGGTCCGCGTGCTGGAGGCGGTCGAGGCCCAGGTCGACATGGGCCCCGGCGTCACTGGGGTGGCCCGCGGCGACCAGGAGCGCCCGGGGTACGGGGGAGGAGTCGAGGCGGGCGACGACGCGCAGGCGGGTGCCCGGAACGGTCGCCAGGAGCCGGAGGTTGTCGCGGTAGGGCAGCGCGGGGTGGTCGTGCGCGGCGGCCAGACGGAGGGTCAGGCCGTCGCAGTCGGCGAGCAGACAGTCGCCCGCGGCCTCGCGGACCGTCCCGGTGAGGGTCACGTCGAGGAACAGCAGCCCGTCCCCGTCCCCGCCGGTGCCGGTCAGGGCACGAGACACCTGCTCGGCGACCGGGACCCGCCACAGGCGGTCGAGAGGGGCCTCGCTCCAGGCGGCGCCCGCCGCCCGCACGGCCCGCACGCCCGCACCCGCGCCCAGTCGGCCCGTCGGGGAGACGGTCGCGCCGGACACGGCGAGCCCGGCCCGCGACAGCTCCCGGTGGGTGAGAGCCGTGTCCCCGACCCGCACGGCCCGGC
Organism: Streptomyces sp. NPDC060205; assembly: GCF_042728395.1. NCBI lineage: Bacteria > Bacillati > Actinomycetota > Actinomycetes > Kitasatosporales > Streptomycetaceae > Streptomyces > Streptomyces sp. NPDC060205. The sequence goes on along the minus strand of NZ_JBHWZP010000061.1, from coordinate 20,748 downwards.
CGGCCGCACCGACGGCCCGGCCGGAACCGCCCGGGGCGACATCGGAGACCGTGTAGAGCCTGCCGTCGGCGTCGGCCGTCCAGGTGACCGCTCCCGCGTAACCGGTCGCCGTCAGGACGGGCTCGGAGAACAGCCCGTACAGCCGCAGGGACCCGTCCGGGGTGTAGGGCTGCCGTGCGGTGCCGCGCAGGTCGGCGAGTTCGGCACCGGTGGCGTCCACAAGGCGATGGGCCGTCATGAGGACGTCACGGAGGGCCGCGGTGAGGTCGGTGAGCCGGTACGCCGGGTCGGCACTCCGGGCGGCCCGCAGCTGGGTGACCACGGAGACCGCCGAGGCGGCGACCCTGGGCAGCCCGCCGACCCGCGCGGTGTGCGCGGCGCGCAGCAACTCCGCCTGCAGCACGGCCCCGGCTCCGTCCGTCCCGGCTTCGAGCACGGCGGCCGTGGCGTCGTACATCGCCAGCGCGGCGATGCGCTGCTCGGGGGTGAGGGTCTCGGACTCGGCCGCCTGTGCGGGGACCGATCGGGGCGGGGACCCGGCGCCGGTGCCCGAGCCGGCCCCGGAGCCCGGCTCCGGCTCTGGATGCGCCTGCGATGCGGTCCCCGTCCCGATCGAGGTATCGGGGTCGTTCCCGGTATCGGGGTGGGGCTCGGCGATCGGGGCGGCCGAGGCGGCAGCCGCCCGGTGCAGGCAGTCCGGTGCCAGCAGGCAGCCGCAACGGATCGCGTCCGCGCTGGTCACGCTGCCGCCGGGGGCGTGCAGTTCGAGGTGGGTGTCGTCGTCGACGGCGATGCGTACGGTGTCGCCGTCGCGGACGCGCGGGCGGTCCGCGAGTTTGGTGATGCCGGCGTCCAGCCGCTTGCGCAGGCGGGGCGTGAGCCCCTGGACGAGGGCGGCGGTCACGGACGGGGCGACCGGAGGCAGGTCGAGGCTCATGAGACTTTCTCCCCTACCCAGCGGGCGAGTTCGAGCGGGCTGAGGGCGGCGACCGGCATGCCCGCGGAGACGAGCTGTCCTGCGACGCCGGTCGAGTACCGGGGGCGGCCGGTGTCGTCGAGGCTCGCGCAGCCCAGGACGTGGCAGCCCGCCCCGACGAGGTTGCGGACCTCGGCGAGCAGCCCCCCGACGGGATATCCCTCCTCGAAGTCGCTGACGACCACGACGAGGGTGCGGGACGGCACGGTGACGAGCTCGCGGGCGTGGCGCAGCCCGGCGGCGATGTGGGTGCCGCCGCCCACACTGACCTCAAGCAGCAGCGACAGCGGATCGTCTACATGGCCGGTGAGGTCGATGACCTCCGTGGAGAAGGCCAGGAAGTGCGTGGACAGGGTCGGCACGCCCGCCAGGACCGACGCCGTGAGCGCGGCCCAGACCGTCGAGGCCTCCATGGACCCGGACACGTCGGTGACCAGGATCAGCCGCCAGTCCGCGGCGCGTTTGGCGCGCGAGCGGAAGACGGGGCGCTCCGGAACGACCTGGACGGTCCCGTCCGGGCCGCGGCGTGCCGTCGCGAGGTTGGCGCGCAGGGTGCGGGACAGATCGAGCCCGCCGCCCGGGCGGCGGCTGGGGCGCGGCAGGGTCGTCCCGTGCAGCGCGGGGCGCAGCCGCGTGGCCAGTTCCCGCGTCAGCGCCTCGACCAGCCGGCGGACCAGAGGGCGCAGTGCGGCCAGTCGTGCCTCGGGCAGTCCCCCCGCGTGCCGGAGCACGGTACGCAGCAGGTCGACCGAGGGCCGTACGCTCGCCGGATCGAGTTCGGCGAGGACGTCCTTGCGGCCGGACGCGGCGGCAGCCGCCAGCACCTCTTCCCGGATGCCCGGGCCGAACAGGGCGGCCAGCTCCTCGGACCACTCGCGCACACCGGGGTACGCAGCCTCACGGCCGCCGCGTGAGCCCGGCCCGTTCAGCCTGCCCCTGCTGCCCTCGCCGTGCCCGCTGCCGTACAGCTCGTCCAGCGCGGTCGCCAGCGCCGAGGCCGAGGACGGCAGTTGATCCGAGCGTCGGCCGAGCACGAGCCGCCAGCGGTCGGCGGCCCCTAGCACGTGATCCTCGGGGGCTCCTTCCTCGGCCTTGTGCGGTGCGGGTGTCTGCGCCGTCGGTACGTTCTCGTCCGCGGAGGGGGGCGGCAGCAGCCCGAGCGTGCGCAGGGTGGCGCGCGCCGCGAGGTCCGCGCCGGTCCAGGTGGCGAGCGCGACGGGGTCGACGCCACCGGTGTCGCTCAGCCGTGTGGTGGCCAGGCGCTCCTCGACGATGTCGAGCAGCCGGTCGCGGGCCGCGGGGCTGAGCGCGTCGAAGCCTCCCCGGAGCGCGGGCAGCCGGTCGAGCAGGTCCCGGTCGGGCATCTCGGCCACCCGGTCGAGCAGTGGCTCCAGGGCGGCAGCCGCCGCCTCCAGCAGCGGACCGGCGGCCGTCAGCACGCCGACGAGCCGGTCGGTCAGGGCGGCGCGCGTCTCGGGGGTGCCGGCCCCGTCGACCCAGGAGGCGATCCGATCGCCGAGAGCCCGCGGATCCTCGTGTCCGAGGAGCACCCGGACGGCTCCGGCGGCGCCGCGCATCAGGGGGGAGCCGTCGGCGGCCAGCCGGGCGAGTGCGTCGGCGAGCCGTATGCCACCCAACAGGTCCGCGCGATGGGCGAGTTCGACCAGTGCGTGCGCGTCGGCCGGCTCCTCGGAGCCGGTGAGGCCGTCGACCTGCCGCACCGCCGCGGCGGTCAGCAACTCGGCCACGGCGGCCACCGTGGCCGTACGTTCCTCGTCGGCTTCGAGCCCCGCGACATGACCCGTGCGCAAGCGGTCCAACAGGGCCAGGGCGCCGAGGAGTTCCGGCAGTGTGGCGGACCCGGGCAGCACGTCACGGACCTCGGTGAGACGTGCGTCCGCGAGGGTCGGCAGGCCGCACTCCGCAGCCTGCCGAAGCCCCGACAGGGTCTGTGCGGCGGTGGGACCGCCCTCGTCCTGCTCGGCCCGCCGCCGTTCACGCAGCAGGCCCTCGGCGGCCTGCGCGGCGGTGACTCCACGGACACCGGCCGCGGTCAGCATGGCCGCGGTGGCAGGTGTCCAGCGCACCTCCCAGCGCGAGGTCAGCGCCTCCGTGCCGCCGGCGCCGACGGATTCCCTGGGCTCTCCATAGGGCACACCGCACACGGTCAGGCGGTGCAGCAGCAGTTCGCGGCGGCGGTCCAGGTCGGAACGCAGCGGGTCCAGTCGCAGTTCCCGAGCGGCGTCGGTGCCATGGCTGTCGGGCCCGGGCAGCCGCAACGCCGCCAGCTCGTCCTCCACCGCCGGAGCCAGTCCGCTGCGGGGCGCTCCGGGCGCCGGACGGCCACCTCGCCTGCCCACGAGCACCCGCTCCATCGCCCGCGCCACGGCCCGCCCGCGCCCGTACGGCTCACCCTGCGTAAGGACCGTCTGCACCGCCTCGACCAGTTCGCCCCGACCCGCCGCGGGAAGTCCGCGCAGCCGGGCGAGGTCTCCGGCGAGGCGGCTGATCTCCCGGGCCTCGGCGGGTCCCGACGGGTGACCCATGGAGCGCAGTTCCGCACACACCTGTACGGCGGCGCGTGTCAGGGACTCCTCCAGGGCGACCGGATCGCCCGCCGCGCGCAGCACCAGATGCTGCCACTCCGGGTCCCGGATCCCCGCCGGATAGCCGGACCGCTCGTCGAGGAGCGCGTAGGTGTAGGGGATGAGGGAGGTCGTCCAGGCCGCCGGAGCCGCGGTGACGGTGCCGCCCGCCGACGTCGAGGACGCGAGCGGGCCCGAGGGCGCCGGTGCCGTCAACGCCGGAGCGTGGAAGGCGCCGACGAGCACCGCGGCCCGTTCGCCGTTCGCGGTGGCCGCGGCCAGCCGGGTACGCATCCACTCCTCACGTCGAAGGTCCAGTGCGGGCACGCCTCCCGAGGCCGCCGCCTCCTCGCGCAGCGCCCAGCCCGTCAGCAGCGCGGCACGCCGCAGCGCTTCGGGAGACGACCCCGGGGCGGCGGCCTCGACGAGGCGGTCCCAGAGGTCGTCACCGGTACGCCCGGTCAGCCGGGCACGCAGGGCGGCGGCGAGGCCCGCCGCCGCCCGGGCGGCCGGAGCAGGTGCCGTCGTCGGAGCAGGGGCGGGGCCTGCGGTGGGCGACGGCGCCGAGGAGCGGTCCGTACCCTCGCGGCCTTCGCCACCCTCGTGACCGTCGTCCGGCGGGGGTACGGAGTCGCGACGGCCGGTGTGCCACGCACGGTCCGCGAGCGGCAGGTCGCACGCGACGACCGGCACGTCGTGCCGCGCGGCCCAGCGCACTGCGGCCAGTTCGGGCGAGAAGTCGGCGAACGGATAGAAGGCCGGGCCCCGGCCGCCGCCCCCGTCACGGGGAGCGGCGGCGAGGGCGACCGGTGCCCGCGTCTCCTCATGGCCGAGCCAGGGCAGCCATTCCTGCATCTCGTCGGGGAGTTCGACGAGCAGCACGTCCGGGCCGGCCGCGTCCAGCAGCGCCGGCACGGCCGCGGCCAGCGAGGGCGCGTGATGCCGTACGCCGATGAGATAGGGAGCCGCCGGGTCGGTGAGCGCCGCGACGGCTTCCTCGGGGGAGAGGGGCACGGTGGTCAGTCCTCCAGGACGGTGCGCAGGTCCCACAGGGTGCGCCAGGTGGCGGAGCCCTGCTCGGCGCGGCGCCTGACGGGGCCGTCCCAGTAGCCGCGCAGCCGGGCCGCGTCGGCGGGGTCGTCCTTGCGGACCACGCCGAGCAGATGGCCCGGCAGCAGGCCGAGGACATCGCGGTCACCGGGGAAGTACGCGGCGGCGAGTCCGAGGGCGCCCGCCACGGACACCGCTTCCGCGGTGCTCATCACGGTGGAGGGCCGCTCGACCTCCCACCCTTCCGCGGACCGGCCCTCCCGCAGGTCGCGGAAGGCCGTGACGAGGGCTTCCAGTACCGCGTCGTCGACCTTGAAGGGGGCCCCGGCGCGCTCCACCGAGGCACGGGCCTGACCACGGACGAGCGCGGTCTCGGCGTCGAGGTCCGCGATGGGACCGATCGTCTCGAAGTTGAAGCGGCGCTTGAGCGCGGCCGACATCTCGGAGACACCCTTGTCGCGCAGGTTGGCGGTGGCGATGAGGGTGAAGCCGGGCGCCGCGTGGGCCAGGGAGTCCTCGCTGCCCGCCAGTTCGGGCACGGCGATGCGGCGCTCGGAGAGCAACGACACCAGGGCGTCCTGCACTTCGGGCAGACAGCGGGTGACCTCCTCCACCCGGGCGACGGCCCCCCTGGTCATGGCGGTCAGGACGGGCGACGGCACCAGGGCCTGCCGGCTGGGCCCCTGGGCCAGCAACAGGGCGTAGTTCCAGCCGTACTTCAGCTGGTCCTCCGTCGTGCCCGCGGTGCCCTGGACGACCAGGCCGCTGGTGCCGCAGACCGCGGCGGACAGCAGCTCGGACAGCATGGACTTGGCGGTGCCGGGCTCGCCGACGAGCAGCAGCCCGCGCTCACCGGCGAGGGTGACGACACACCGCTCGACCAGCGCACGGTCGCCGACGAACTTTCCCTCGATCACGAGGCGCCGCGGCACACCTTCGGGTACCTGGGCGCCGTCGGGCAGTTGCAGGGCCCGGCCCTCGCTGCCCATGACGAAGGTGACGACGGCGCGGGGCGTGAGCCGCCACGCCGGTGGCCGCGGCCCGTCGTCGTACGCGGCCAGGAAGGCCAGCTCGGTGGCGTGCCGGTCCTCGGGCGGGGTGATCTGGCGGCCCGGGGCGGAGGCCAGGGTTGTGGTCATCGGTGGTCCGTCCGGTCAAGTCGGTGGATCGTCGGGTTCAACGGAAGCGGGGGCGTCGCCCGGTGCGTGCTCATCGGCGGCGGCCCTTCCGGGTGGCGCGGGTGGTGAGCTGCTCGTAGGCGGGGGCGTCCCCGTCCTGCACACGTCGCCAGGCGCGGGCGAACAGCTCGGGCACCGGGAGGAGCGGCACGGCACGCGTGTTCGCGCGTATCGGATAGAGGCTCTCCTTCCAGGTCTCCACCGGCAGGGCGGGGGACTTGAGGTCGCGCCATCCGCACGGCAGGAAGAGGGTGCGCCCGGCGCGCGGTCGCTTGGCCTCGACCACCAGGTCCGTGGCCGCCAGTTCGGTGCGGGCCTTCTTCAGCCGGGCGGGCTTCCAGCCGGTCCAGCGGGCGCAGTTGCGGTCCGTCGGATCGGGCAGGGCCAGCAGCTGGAGGTAGAGCGCCGCCGCGTCCTCGCCCAGACCGTGTGCCGCGGCCACTTCGGCGACCAGCGCGGGAGCGGCGACGGTCGGGTCCTGGGCGTACCCGGCGGGGCCCTCGGGGTCCGTGCCGGCCTTGAGCGCGTGAGCCAGTTCCTCGCCGAGGATCGCACGCAGGGACTGGACACCGGCGTCGCGCTGCGGTCCCACCAGGCCCGCGAGGAGCCCGATGACCGCGTCGTCGGGACCGGTCAGGGCGGCGGGACGCAGCAGGACCGTCTCCCGCTCGGCGTACCAGGGCCGCAGCGCGAGGGCGTCCCCGACGGCCGTCAGGCCGTACGCGTCGGCGCCCCCGGTGGCGGGAAGCCCGTACGCCTTGCGCAGTTCGACCGCCGTCGAGCCGCCCTTCTCCGTCCACGAGACATCGAGTCCGAGCAGCAGCTCGGGGTCGGTGAGGCGGTGTCGCAGGGCGGTGAGGCCCTCGGGCAGGGACGCGCGCAGCGGGTGCCCGTACGGCAGCGCGTAGGCCAGTGAGGCCAGCGCGGCCACCGCGCGGGTCAGGTCGTGCGCCCCGGGCAGGGCGGCGGGGTCCGCCGCGACGAGGTTGCCGTCCTTGTCCGGGCGCTGCACCGTGGTGCGGCTGATCCAGGGGGTGAGCCCCGGATTGAGCACGGACTCGGCGAAACCGGCGGGCAGCCCGGCGAGATCGACCGCCAGGTCCTCGGGCAGCCGGACGACGGAACCGAGCCGCTCGGCCCACACCCGGCCCGCTGCCGCGGTGTCGGGACTGGTGGTCCACAGGTCCGCGGGGTCCTCGGGCAACAGGGCGCTCAGCAGCGCCGACCGGTCGTCGCGGCCGAGCGACGACAGGCGGCCGTTGCCCAGGTCAAGCTGCCGGGGCTTGAGTCCGATCGTCGCGAGGGCATCGGCTCCGGGATTCTGCGGACGCCCGGCCAGCAGCACGGTGGCCTGGACGGGGCCCAGTCCGCCGCGGGTCGCGTCGGCGAACGCGGCGGGCGCCCCGGGCAGCCACGGGGCGGCGCCCTTGTCCCGGATCAGCCGGGCGACGGCGGCGAGCCCGTTCTCCGGGAACGCCGACACCACCGGGGTCTCCTTCTCCAGGGTGAAGTGGGCGACGGCGCCGAAAGCGCCGGAGGGGTCGTGGTCGAGGGCGAGCCAACTGACCCGGCCGTGCTGGTTGTCGACGTTCTCGCAGCCGAGGACGACCACGGTCCGGCCCTTGCGGCGGAGCACCTGACCGGGACGCTGCTGCTTGGTGTGCGGCTCGCTCAGCACGATCTCCCGCAACCCGCCGCCGGGTGCGGCGAGCGGCCCTTCGGCGATCGCTTCGAAGAGCAGGAGCAGCGCTTCCCGATCGGCCTCGCTCGCCACGGGCGTGGCGGCCCGGTAGACCAGGGGCCGAAGCGCGGCGAGCAGCGACGTCCACGTGCTGCCCATGCCGGGGATCGTGTGTTCCTCGCTCCGCCATCCGTCACCGACAGCGCCCGTCCGGGCGAGGTCGGGGAGCGGTTTGCCCTCCGCGGGCCGTCCGGACAGGACATGGTTCACGGACCTGATCTGGCGCAGCGCGGTCCACTGGGATTCGCCGCCCCAGCCTCCCCACATGTCGGCGAGTCCGTCGACGGCCGTGCGCAGGGACCGGTCGTCGCCGTGCAGAGGGCTGTAGTCGGGGAACATGCCCTCGGTCCGCCGACGGTCGGCCTGCGGACGCTCGACCGGCGGCGCCACGAACGTGCCGACCGACCCGACGACGCGGAGCGCCGCACGGACCAGGGCGGTCACACCGGTGAGCAGCCGCTCGTCGGCGAGGCGCGGCAGAGCCTTGGACACGGCACCCCGAACGACGTCGTCCGCGGACGCCACGACGGGCTTGCCGCCGGCACCGGTCCGGGCCGCGTCACCGGTACCGAGGACTCCGTCACCGGCCTTGAGGATCTGGGTCTGCCGCTTGACCAGGGCCCGGTCCGCGGCGGCCAGGATCTCGGCCGCCGTCCGGTCGGTGACGGCGCGCAGCACGGCGGACGCCCGCTCGTCACGGGGGCGCAGCGCGTGCCAGAAGGCGACCGGCGGCACGAGGCGCGTACCGGCCGCGAACTCCCCGCCGCCCTGACCGGGCGTCACCCGGCCGAGCTCACCGGAGTCCGAGGTGTCCCCGGCGGCGAACAGCGCGACCTGCTGGTGGAACTGCGCCACGACGGGCTCGGCGCCGCCGGGCAGCCGCAGCGCCCCGAGGGGGAAGCCCCCCGACCGGCTGTCGGCCGTCGCCCGGGTGACGGTCCGGCCGTCCGGTGTACCGGTGGTCGTCCGGGCCTCGGCTCCGGTGCCCTCCGAGCGCACCCAGCGGCCCAGAACCGTGCCGTCGGTGCCGAACGGGCTCTGTTCGAGACCGGGTTGCAGCGGCAGGACCTGGCAGTGGTGCTGCAGCAGTGTGGCGTCCTCGCGGATGCCCGACTGGAGGAAGGCGGGCAGGGACGCACGCCCGTGTGTCCCGGTGGCCGGGTCGTACTCCAGCCAGACCTGCTGCAGCCCCTGCCTGCCCTGACGCCAGCACGTCGTGCCGTCACCGATGACGGGGCGGTCGGCGGGCAGGACGGTGTCGCCGGCGTGCAGGGTGCGTCCGCCGGTGGCACGGCCGCCACCGGACAGCGGGATCGAGGGATCCGTGGCTTCGCTGCCGTACCAGTACGGCAGTTGCTCGCCGCCGAGGGTGAACACCTCGGACGGCCGGGCCGACCAGTAGCCGAACTGCTTGTTGTCGTGCCGCCACATCACGAGCAGCTCACCGTCGGTGAAGCGGAACCGCGGGAACGTCCAGCGGTCCAGCTCGACCGGCAGCCGCACCTCGTGGTCGAGAAGTATCCCGTCCGGGCCGACGACGACCGCCTTGTGGCCGCGGGAGAGGATCAGGGCGGGCCAGGCCTCCGTGAGGCGCAGCTGGTCGTCCCGATTGCGGCCGGTCTCGCCGTCCATGAGCCGCAGCGCCTCGTCGAGGGCGGGCCAGCCCAGCTCGTCGGGGATGCCGGCCCGCAGGGTGCGGCCGAGCAGCGGCGCGATCTCGTGCCCCGCGACGCGTGCGACGGCCCGCGGGCTCACCCGGGCGGCGACCGGCCGGAAGGGGCGCAGACGCTGGAGGGCGGCGCGGGCGCCGGGCAGGCCCGTCGACGCGCCGAACGTCTCGGCCGCGTCGTCCAGCCACTCGCGCAGCACGTCGTTCAGTACGGGGTGGTCGGCCAGGCTCGTCAGCAGTTCGGCGGAGAGCGACCGGTCGTTGCCCAGCGTCCCGATGGCGCGGTGCAGCAGCGGCCGGCAGCGCGCGTCCGCGGCGGTGGCGGCCAGGTCGCGGCCACCGGCCCGGGACTCGCGGAGCCAGCGGTCGAGGGCCAGATGCACGTCCTTGTCCGCTGCCGGCATCGCGAGCGGGATGCCCTGTGCCACGCACAGGTCCAGCAGGTCGAGGTCGGCGCCCGCGTACCAGCGGCCCGTGAAGAGGTCCACGGCCCGGCCGTCGGCGCGCAGCCGCGGCGCCATCCGTTCGACGAGCTGAAGGGTGAGCGGGGAGCGCCCGCTGACGCTGGCGCCGTGCTTGCGGTGGGTGGCCCAGCGGCTGAGCCAGTCCGCCGCGTCGATGCCGCCGGACGTGACGCCGCCGTCGGCCTGGTCACCTGAAGCGCCGGGATTGCCCGCGTCGTCCGAGCCGCCCACACCGTCCTCGCCGGTGAGGAGGAGGTCGGCGCCGCTCTCCGTGAGCAGCGTCAGCCAGAACTCGTCGCTCTTGACGTCGCGTCCGAGACCGGTCGGCATGATCTCCAGCAGGCGGGCCCGTACGGCCGGTCGCCGCTCGGTCAGGACGGCGAGGGTGGCCCGGTATGCCGTCCAGAAGGAGGCGGGCGCCCGCACCGCGGCGGGCGAGGCGACCAGGTCGGCCACGAACGCGCATTCCTCGGTGACCCGGTCGAGCCCCGCGGCCTTGATGAGACCACGGGCGTCCTGCGGCAGCGACGCGTACGGCGGCATGCCGGCCGCGCAGCGCTCCACGCACAGCTGCCGGAACTGCGCCCACGCCGTGGCAGGGTCGAGCCGGTGGGCCAGGTCCTTCACATGCTCCTTGAGCGCCTTGACCGTCAGCGCCCCGGCGAAGGCGAACTCCAGGAACACGGCACGCTGCCGCTCCTCGTCGACGGTGAGCGCGTGCACCCGCTCGGCCTCGCGGGCCTTGCCGAAGAAGGTCGCTCCGTACGTCGTGTTCTCGTGCTGGAGGAAGACCCGCGCGGCCTGCTCGTAGAAGGTCGGCAGGAAGTGCGGTACGGCCCGGCCGAGCCGCTCGCCGAGCGCCTCGAAGCCCTCCTTGGCCGCGCCGGGGCGGGACTTGGCCTGGCGTGCCAGCCGCTCCACGTCCTTGACCAGCGCCAGTGCGTGATGTCCGTTGGCAGGGTCGTTCACCAGCGCCCAGGCGGGGAAGCCGAGGGTCTCGCGGAGGACCTGGCCGACCTCGGGCGCCTCCGGCTCCCGGGCCAGACCGAGGAACTCCAGAGCCAGGTCCTCGGCCTCGCCGAGCGTGCCCGGCACGAGACGGACGGCCACCCGGCCGTCCAGTGCGGGATGGCTGTACGTCCGCACGGTGAGGGTGTCGGCGTCCTCGCCGGTGGGGACGCCCAGGGGCAGGACGGCGCCGGCTTCGAGGAGCGCGGCCGTGTCGATGTGCGCGTACGTGGTCATGCCGCCTGCTCCTCGTCCTCGATGTCCCGCCCGGCGAACAGGGTGGCCGCCATGCGCATGCCCTCCGACCAGGCGACGGGTCCCACCTGACCGAGCTTCAGCACGCGGCCCGTGCCGTCCGTCCACATCAGGGGGCCGGTCTCGGTCTGCTCGTAGCTGTCGTAGTCGCCGATCCAGACGCGGGCCTCGATGGCGCATGAGTCCTCCCGCACGGAGCAGACCGCGTTGCCGCCGCGGACGCGGTAGCCGTGCTGGGTGGTGCGGCCCTGGAGGAAGCGCAGTTGCTTGAACACGCCGCCCGCGTAGTCCTCCACGGTGGCGGCCTCCGCGTCGACGGCGGCGGGACGGTGCCACACCTCGCGGAAGAGCTGCTGGGCGCGCTGCTCGACACCGATCTCGACGGCGAACTCCCGCAGTTCCTCCAGGTCGTCCAGGAGGACGGGGTGGGGGAGGTGGACGAGCTCGGGGGTGATGCGCACGCTGTCTCCGTCGAGGTCGACCAGACCGAGACCGCGGTCGAGGTCGACGTCCCGCAGGAATCCGGCCACCTCGTTGTCCGCGCCGGTCACGACGAGATCGCGGAGCGCGCTCTGCCAGGCGGGATCCGGCCACACCCGCGCGATGACCGCGAAGGGCACCGGAAGCGAGCGCACCATCCACTTCTCGACGTCGGTGAGGCACTGGCGCTCGTGCCGCTCCAGCCACTCGGCGAGCTGCCGCAGTCCCATGACCGCGGGATCCTCCGCCAGTTTGGCCGGTACGGACTTCAACTGCCGTCCCGCGGCGTTGCGGCACACCACCTTTCCGCCGTCGAGGCCGACCTCGTAATCGCCGGCCGTGACCCACCCCATATGTGCCTCCCCGCACTTCACTGATCAAGTGCGGAGAACTCTAGGTGAGACCACTGACAACGCCCCTCCGACGACCATCCGGCCCAGCCGGCGGCGACCGCAGTCACTTTCGAGCCAACCGCCACCGCCACGCCAACCGCCACCGCCAACCGGCAGGCGAAGACCGGTAATCGGCCACCGTCAGTCGCCGCCGGAAGTTGCCGACTGTCAGTCGCCGACCGGCTGCCGCCCAGCGGTCATCGGCGATCGGCGGCCTCTCAAGGCCGGCGGCGCAGGCCCGCGATGAGGATCTCCACCAGCCGACGCGCGTCGTAGCGGGGGTTGTTGCCCGCGCCCGCGCAGAGCCCGCCGACGCCGCGCATGAGTGCGTACGCATCCATGCCGGGGTCGATCTCCCCCGACGCGGCCGAGGCGTCGAGCAGTTCGGCGCACACGGGCACGAGGCGCTCAAGGAAGTACGAGTGCAGGGGGTCGAAGCAGGGGTCGTCGGACTGCAGCACGGAGGCGAGCCCCTGCTTGGTGACCACGAAGTCGACGAACAGGTCGATCCACCGGGCCAGTGCGGCGTACGGCTGCGCGCCGGACGCCAGCAGCGCGGGACCGGCCTCGGCCAGTGCCTCCACCTGGTGCCGGTAGACGGCGACGATGAGGTCCGCCCGGGTCGGGAAGTGGCGGTAGATCGTGGCCGTCCCGACGCCTGCCTCGGCCGCGATGTCACGGATAGGCGCCTCGACGCCCGATGCGACGAAGACCGCGGCCGCCGCGTCGAGCAGGACCCCTTCGTTGCGGCGCGCGTCCGCCCGCTTGGGCCGTGCCGTACGTCCCGCGCCCTGATCGCTCCCGCTCACCGCACCGTCCTTCCACCGTCGGCTCTCGTTGCCGACTTTACTAAACGGGACAGTGTCCCGTATGTTCGAGCTCAATGCGGGACAGTGTCCCGTTTCCCCATCATGGCAGGTGGGGGTGCCGGTGACCAACCGTGCACGGTCAGCACCTCGAACGGTCAGGAGAAAGAATCCCCATGACTGCCTCAACCACAACCGCAACCGCAACCGCGCTCGCGCCCGCATTCGAACTCGCACCCACCCCCGTCGTCTCGGTGAAACCGGTGGTGCTGGAAGCGCCCGGCCGGGGCGAAGACCTTCAGGTGCGGATCTCCGCCCCGGTGACCGGGAGTGAACTGCCGGTCGTCGTCCTCTCGCACGGCTACGGGTCGTCGCTCGACGGCTACGGCCCGCTGGCCGACTTCTGGGCCGCACACGGCTTCGTCGTCGTCCAGCCGACCCACCTCGACTCCCGCACGGTGGGCCTGGCCCAGGACGATCCCCGTACGCCGCGGATCTGGCGGCACCGCGTCGAGGACATGAAGCTCGTCCTCGACCGACTCGATGTGCTGGAAGCAGCCGTTCCGGGTCTCGGCGGGCGCCTCGACCGGACCCGTATCGCCGCCGCCGGACATTCCTTCGGCGGTCAGACCGCAGGCAACCTGCTGGGTCTGCGGGTCCTGGATCCCGTGAGCGAAGAGGAAATCGACCTCTCCGACGCGCGGGTCAAGGCGGGCTTGCTGCTTGCCACGGCGGGAAAGGGCGGCGCCGACCTGACGCCGTTCGCGGCCGAGCACTTCCCCTTCATGAACCCGAACTTCGCGCACATGACCGCACCGGCCCTCGTGGTCGCCGGGGACCGGGACGACTCCCCGCTGTCCGTCCGGGGGCCGGAGTGGCTCACCGACCCGTACTTCCTGAGCCCGGGCGACAAGAGTCTGCTCACCCTGTTCGGGGCGGAACACTCGCTCGGCGGGATCGCCGGTTACGAGGTCCAGGAGACGACGGACGAGAACCCCGAACGGGTCGCCCTGCTGCAGCGGGTCACCTGGGCCTACCTCCGCCATGCGCTCGGCGTCGAGGACGACAGCTGGACGGCGGTGCGAAAGGCGCTCGCCGAAGATGCCGCCCCCCACGGCGCTGCCCCTGTCGGTACCGCCCCCTACGGCGCTGCCCCTCTCGGTACCGCTCCCCTCGGTGCCGCCGCGCTGGGCCGGATCGAATCCAAGTGACGCTCCGCGCGGGCGTGCGGCCGCACAAGCGTCAGACGCAGGCCGTCGATGCCGTGGATGCCGCCGAGGCTGCCGAAGCCGCCTGGAGCTGGTCGCGGTACGCCCGGGCCGAGGTCATCAGCCCGTCGAGCGCGTCGCGGGTCTGCACGAGTTCCGCGATGTGTGTGGTGAGCCGGTCGCGTTCCTGGCTCATGCGGTCGAGGGCGGCGTCCGAGTTCTCCTCGCTGGGCGAGTCGACGCACGGAAGCAGCTCGGCGATGGTCCGGCTGGACAGGCCGGCCGCGTAGAGGTTCTGGATGAACCTGACGCGCTCGATATCGTCGTCCGTGTAGTGCCGCTGTCCACTCGCGCTGCGGGTGCTGGCGAGCAGCTTCTGTTCCTCGTAGTAGCGCAGCGACCGGACGCTGACACCGGCCCGTTCGGCGAGCTCCCCGATACGCATGCGCTTCTCCCCGCTCTCCCCGTGTTCGGCTGTTACCTGGGTCACAGGACTTGCCTCTGACGTCAATGTCAGGTTTTAGCGTAACCGCTGTGCCCGCCGCCCGGGCCACGGATCGCGAAGGAGTTGCAAGTGACGAGCCTGTTCCAGCGTTACGACCTCGGTGCCCTGACGCTGCCCAACCGAGTGGTGATGGCCCCCATGAGCCGGGTCAGGGCCGCCGCCGGCGGTCTGGCCACGCCGTCGATGGCCACCTATTACGCTCAGCGGGCGAGCGCCGGACTGATCGTGAGCGAGGGTGTCCAGCCCAGTCTGATCGGGCAGTCCAACCCGGGTACACCGGGCCTGCACACCGATGAGCAGCAGGCGTCGTGGCGGCCGGTGACCGACGCCGTGCACGCCAACGGCGGACGGATCTTCGCCCAGCTCATGCACGGTGGACGGGTCTCGCACCCCGAGACCACGGGTATGCAGCCGGTCGGTCCGTCGGCCGTGGCCGCCGTCGGCGACGTGTTCACGCCGACCGGGCCCCAGCCCGCGCCCGTGCCCCGCGCGCTGGAGACCTCGGAGGTGCCGGAGCACGCCCGCTCCTACGGGGACGCGGCCCGCCGCGCCGTGGACGCGGGATTCGACGGCGTGGAACTGCACGGCGCCAACGGCTACCTGATCTCGCAGTTCCTCTCCTCCAACGCCAACCTGCGGTCGGACCGCTACGGCGGCTCCGTGGCCCACCGGATCAGGTTCGCCGTCGAGGCGGTGTCCGCGACCGTCGAGGCCGTCGGCGCCGCGCGCACGGGCATCCGGCTCTCGCCGGGCGGGACCTTCTGGGGAGTGGAGGAGCAGGAGGTCACGGAGCTGTACACCGCTCTGCTCGGCGAGCTGGCGCGGCTGGACGTGGCGTACGTGCACATCGAGGCGACCGCGGACGAAGAGGTGCTGCTGGAGCTTCGCCGCGCCTGGCCCGGCACCCTCGTCATGAACCCGGTCCTGCCCATGGGGCCCAAGCAGACCGGGCGGTCGGACGCCGACCACTGGCTCGGCCTGGGCGCGGACCTCATCAGCTTCGGCCGCGCCTTCATCGCCAACCCCGACCTCGTGGAACGCCTGCGCACGGGGGTCCCCATCGCCCCCGTCGACGAGGCGACCTACTACCAGGGCGGCGACGCCGGCTACCTGACCTACCCGGCACACCAGTACAGCGCCTGACACCGGTCGGCGATACGCCAGGTCGAGGGCCGGGCGGGGGGAGTCAGGCCGACGCGGCGGTCTCGGCGAGTTCCTGGAACTCGCCGAGGTCGCAGTCACAGTCCCGCTCGGCGCCGTGCGCACCGCCCGTGCCCCAACTGCCTCTGGGTCGTAGGGGATTGACGCAGGCCATGCGGGGTATGCGGGGTCTCCGACGTGCCGCACCCGGCCCGTCACCCGGACCCGTACCTGTCGGGACCCGTACCTGTCGGGACCCGTACTTGTCGGGGCCTGTACGCGTACCTGTACCCCACCCCGTACTCATACCTGTGGAGGACATCATGGCCGTGACGGACCCGCCCGCCCCCACGATCTCCTCCGAGGCCGCGGAATCCGAGGTCGCGGAATCCAGGGACGCGCACGGGGGTGCGGAAGCGCCTAAAGAGCAGGCCAATCGTCGCTGGAACGAGATCCTCCAGGAGACCCGGGTCGCGCAGACCGGCGTGCAGATTCTCTTCGGCTTCCTCCTCAGCGTGGCTTTCACCCCCGGATTCCGGGAGCTCGGGACCATCGACAAAACGATTTACGTGGTCACCGTCGTCCTCGGTGCGGCGGCCACCGGCTCCCTCATCGCGCCGGTCTCGATCCACCGCTTCCTGGCCGGCCAGCGGATGAAGGACGAGCTGGTGGAGACCGCCCACCGGCTGATGATGTTCGGCATGGGCCTGCTCGCCCTCACCATCGGCTCGACGCTGCTGCTCATCCTGCGCGTCGTTCTGCCGGGCCTCATAGCGGAGTTTCTCGTCGCCGGTGTGATGCTGTACTTCGCCCTGTGCTGGTACGCACTGCCCCTCTGGCTGCGCCGGCGCGCCGCACGCGACGAGAACGCCTGAGGCGCCCTCAGGGGCGGGCCGGTGCTTCCAGCTCCCGCTTGAGGTTGCGCAGGGTCCTGTCGATGTTGCCGACCTGGAAGACGGCGAAGGTCTTGCCGCCGGTGGCCACGCGGTCGAAGGCGTTGGCCACGGGCGTGGGCCAGGAGCGCCGGTCGTCGGTCCAGGTCTCCGTCACCCGGGTGCCGCCGTCCTCCGCCTCGAACCGGTACTCCCAGGTGGCGATGGGCGCCTTGAGACGGGGACGCCGGATGCCGATCGCGTGGACGCGGAAGGCGAGGCGGCTGCCGGGATCGGCCGCGGTGACCGTGCAGCGGGTCGTCCAGCGGAAGCCGCGACGCTTGTTGTGCCCCTCGAAGACCATTCCGACCTGGGCCGGCGCGTCCCCTCCCGGGACGGTCGCGCCGAGGTTCTCGGGGCTCCAGCGGCCCATCTGCGAAAGCCGGCTGACCTGGTCGTACACCGTCGACGGTGACGCTTCGACCAGGATGTCACGAGTGACGGTGAACGTGCGGGGCATGGGCACTCTCTCCGTGGGCGCAGAAGTTACCGGTAAGTACGAGGGAGTCTACTGGTAAGTAGGAATCCGGAACTCCAGCTCGGGCCGGTCCCACACCACCGCGGGCGGCGTCGCCGACGCGGTCCCGACGTGCACCGCGCCCACGCTGCGGTAGAAACCCTCGGCCGGGGGATGCGACACCACGCGGACCCGGTCGAGCCCGGCCGCCCCCGCCTCGGCCTTCATGTGTGCCACCAGCAGTCGTCCCACCCCGCGCCCCTGCGCCTGATCCGCGACGAACATCAGGTCCAGTTCCGGCGGGGCGAGGACGAGCGAGTAGAACCCGAGGATCTGGCCCTCATGTCCCTCCGCGGCGTCGGTGGCAGCGGCGGCGGTGGTGGCGACGGCCACGAACACGCGGTGGGTCTCGATGTAGTCGGGGCCGACCCGGTAGCCCGCCACCATGGCCGCGTACGGGCCCTCGTAGGCGCGTGACCCGCGCACGAGCCGGGTGAGCCGTTTGGCGTCCCGCGCGGTGGCCCGGCGTACCGAGATCGAGCCACCCCTGCCTGTAACGCTCCGGTTCATCAGGCGAGTATTACAGGCAGGAGATCGTCGTCCTCACACCAGGGCCCCGGGTGCCGGGCACGCCTCAGACGAACGCGCTCTCGCCGGTGACCGCCTTCCCGACGATGAGCGTGTTCATCTCCCGGGTCCCCTCGAAGGAGTAGATGGCCTCCGCGTCCGAGAAGAAGCGGGCCACGTCGTAGTCCAGCACGATCCCGTTGCCGCCGAAGATCTCCCGGGCCCAGCCGACGACCTCGCGCATCCGTGCCGTGACATGGGCCTTGGCGAGCGACGAGTGCTGGTCCTTGAACACGCCCGAGTCCTGCAGCCGGGCGAGCTGCAGCAGCATGCCCCAGCAGGCGGTGATGTTGCCGAGGCTCTTGACCAGCAGATCCTGCACCAGCTGGAAACCGGCGAGCGGCCGGCCGAACTGCTCGCGCTCGGTGGCGTAGGCGAGCGCCAGCTCGTACGCGCCGATCATCACGCCCAGCGCCTGCCAGGCGACCCCGCTGCGGGTGGCGCGCAGCACCTCCGCGACGTCTCGGAAGGACTCGACGTTCTGGAGCCGGTCGGCCTCCGGCACCCTGACGTCGGTCAGGGTGATGTCGGCGTTCTCGACGATGCGCAGGGAGATCTTGTTCGCGATCTTCTCCGTGACGAAGCCCGGCGTGTCCCTGCCGACCACGAACCCCTTGACCTGGTCGTCCGCGAGGTCCCTCGCCCAGACCACGACATGGTCGGCGAAGGTGGCATTGCCGATCCAGCGCTTGGCGCCGTTGAGGACCCAGGTGTCGCCCTGCCGCTCGGCCGTGGTGCCCATGCCCGCCGCGACGTCGGACCCGTCGAGCGGTTCCGTCAGGGCGAAGGCCCCGATCGTGTCCATGGAGGCCATGCCGGGCAGCCAGCGGTCCCGCTGCTCCTGGCTGCCACCGGAGTGGACGGAGTACATGGCCAGGCCGGTGTGCACGCCGAAGAACGTGGCGACCGACGCGTCCACCCGGCTCATCTCCAGCGCCATCATCCCGGTCAGCAGATGGCTCACCGCGGGACCGTGCTCGCCGTAGCCCTCGTACGACAGCCCCACCAGGCCGCTGCGGCGGAACTTGGTGATCAGTTCCCTGGGAAAGGTGCCCGCGGCCCAGTTCTCGTTCACCAGCGGCTTGACCTCGTCGTGCATGAACGCGCGTGTCCTCAGCAGGATCTTGCGTTCCTCGTCCGACAGCGCGGACTCGAAGTCGTAGAAGTCGGCAACGTTCCCGTCATCCATGGAAGATCTCATCTTCGCCTTCTTCCACGATTTCCTTGCAGGATGCACGGGAATTCGGCGGATGGGTCAACCGGTCCCGCGCAGGAGTGAGCCGGCCTGTGGCCCCCTCACCTTCGGCGCGACGAGTCACTGCCTCGTCATGGAGAACGGCAGCGTCGCCATGACGGGAACCTCCGAGGAGCTCAGCCAGGACCCGCGGGTGCGGCGGATCTACCTCGGCCTGTGAACCGCCGGCCCGATGGTGGCGTCACTCGGTGGTGTCCGCGGCGAACCGGTCGGTGCCCAGGACGGTGAGCAGGGCGAGCTTCTCGTGGCTCTCCGTGCCGGGTGTGGCGGTGAAGATGAGCAGTGACTGGCCCTGGTCCGGCTCCAGCAGGAGCTGGCAGTACAGGTCCAGCTCCCCGACCTGGGGATGCACGAAGCGTTTGGTCTCGCTCCACCGCAGACCCACTTCGTGGCGCTCCCACCACCGGGCGAACTCGGCGCTGCGGTGCAGCAGGACGTCCGCCAGGTCCGCCGCGGCGGAGCCGGGCCCGTCCCGGGTGACGGCCGCCCGCAGCAGCGCCACATTGGTCCGGCTGTTCTGGTCGTACTCTTCGAGGTGGTACCGCTCGCGGGCGACCGGATCGGTGAACCACCGGTAGGTGGCGCTGCGGTCGTTGCCGGTGTACTGCGTCTGGTGGCCGAGCAGCGCCACCGCGGACGGCGTCTGCAGCAGGGTCTCGCCCAGCGGGCCCATGACCTGCGCGGTGGTGCCCGCCAGGCCGTCCATGACCCGCATCAGCCCGGGGCTCACATGGTGAAGGCGCGCGTCGCGGCGGGTGGTGCGGTAGCCGGCGAGCAGAAACAGGTGATCGCGTTCGTCCGGGGTCAGCCGCAGGCCGCGGGCGATGGCCGCGACCATCTGCTCCGACGGCTGCGGTCCGTCGCCCCGCTCCAGCCGGGCGAAGTAGTCGGCGGACATCGTGCACAGCTCCGCCACCTCCTCGCGGCGCAGCCCGGGAGCGCGCCTGCGCTGCCCGCGGCGCAATCCGACATCCTCCGGTTGCAGCGCCGTGCGGCGGGTGCGCAGGAAGGCGCCCAGGGACGATCGGTCGAACGTGTGGTCCATGACCCCCATCCTTGGGCATCCGGCAGGGCTTATCCACGACCTCCCATTCAGTGGTTGAGCGGGTCCTTCCACCGTCCTGGAGCGGCGAGTTCACTGATGTCGCGATCACCGATTGCCACGCACCACAGATCACGCACCCCCCGAAACAAGGGAGCCAGGAACCATGCACACGAACAGCACGAACAGCACGAACAGCACGGACAGCTGGTCGGCGGACGACCTCCCGAACCTCACCGGCCGTACGGTCGTCATCACCGGCGCCGGGCGCGGCCTCGGCCTGATCACGGCACGCGAACTCGCCCGGGCCGGCGCCCGCGTCGTCCTGGGGGTACGCGACACCGACAAGGCCCGCCAGACGGTCGCCGGCCTGCCCGGCACCTTCGACCCGCGGCCCCTCGACGTGTCGGACCTGACCTCGGTACGGGCCTTCGCCGACGCCTGGACCGGTGACCTCGACATCCTGATCAACAACGCCGGAGTGATGGACATCCCCGCCGCGCGCACCGCCGACGGCCTCGACCTGCAGACCGCCACCAACTACACCGGCCCCTTCCTGCTGACCACCCTGCTGCTGCAGCACCTCACCGACCGCGTCGTGCACGTCACCAGCGAGCTGTACAAGCAGGGCAAGATCGACCTGGACGACCTCGACTGGCGCACGCGCAAGCACCACGGCATGCAGGCCTACCAGGCGTCGAAGCTCGCCGTCGTCCTCTTCTCGCTGGAACTGCAGCGCCGGCTCACGGCCACCGGCAGCCCCGTGCGCTCGGTGCTCGCCAGCCCCGGCATCGCCCGTACCTCGCTGGCGGCCCAGTCCCGGTCGAACATCGTCAACCGGTTCACGTTCCTCACCAACGACCCGGAGCGCGGGGCCCTGTCCGTGCTCTACGCCGCGACCCAGGACGTGCCCGGCAACGCCTACGTCGGACCGGACGGCCTGGGCGGCTTCAAAGGCTCCCCGGCCCTCCGCCGGCC
>NZ_JBHWZP010000060.1:0-36559 GCF_042728395.1 Streptomyces sp. NPDC060205 | reverse complement strand
ACTGATCCAATCATGGCGCCGTCCCCCGCGCCCCTGGAGAAGGGGCGCGGGGAACTGCGCGACCAGCCCCTACGCGCCCGCGGACGGCAACAGCGCCGAGCAGCCCCCCGCGAGGGGAAATGCTGGGATGCTGGGGGCGGACGTATGTGCGGGACGGGCTGGGGGGCCGAGAATCGTGGAGGACAGAGTGCGCGTGGTCATCGCCGAGGATTCAGTGCTGCTTCGGGAGGGCCTGACCCGGTTGCTGACCGACCGCGGGCACGAGGTGATCGCCGGTGTCGGGGACGGGGACGCGCTGATCAAGACGATCACGGAGTTCGCGGCGCAGGACGCGCTGCCGGACGTCGTCGTCGCGGACGTCCGGATGCCGCCGACCCACACCGACGAGGGTGTGAAGGCGGCCGTGCAGTTGCGCAGGCAGCATCCGGGGCTCGGCGTGCTGGTGCTGTCGCAGTACGTGGAGGAGCAGTACGCCACCGAACTGCTGGCCGGTTCCACCACCGGCGTCGGCTATCTCCTCAAGGACCGGGTAGCCGAAGTGAGGGAGTTCGTGGACGCGGTCGTCCGCGTGGCCCGCGGCGGCACCGCTCTCGACCCGGAGGTCGTCGCGCAGCTGCTCGGGCGCAGCCGCAAGCAGGACGTCCTCGCGGGGCTCACCCCGCGCGAGAGGGAGGTCCTCGGGCTGATGGCCGAGGGACGGACCAACTCCGCGGTCGCCCGGCAGCTCGTGGTCAGCGACGGCGCGGTCGAGAAGCACGTGAGCAACATCTTCATGAAACTGGGGCTGTCCCAGAGCGACGGGGACCACCGGCGCGTTCTCGCGGTCCTGACCTATCTGAAGTCCTGATGACCTGTCCGAAGTGCCGATGGCCTGTCCGAGTACCGATGGCCTGCCTGAAGCCTTGATGGCCTGTCCGAAGCCTTGTTGGCCTGTCCGAAGTCTTGATCTGCCTGGAGTCCTGAGCTATCCGATGACCGGGGGAGCTGACACCGTGTCAGGGGTCTGTGTCGCAGGCTCGCGTCCGGGATACAGCGTGGTCCGAGTGCGAGAACCGAGAATGTGTACGGAGCGTCTTCACTGGTAACTCCGGGGGGCGGAGCAATCGTGGCAAAACAGGATGTACGACAGTCTCGAAACGGCGTCCGTCATGAGAGCTTCCCGGGGCGGGCGCCCCGTGCCGACGTAGGGTTGGGCCCGGGGTGGAGGCCTGCGGGAGGGCCTCACCCGGACAGCCGCCTCGAAGGAGGTTCACTTCAGTGACCAGTCAGGTCAGCAGTCCAGCTGAGCAGGCCGACGGAGCCGTCGTAGGAGAACAGCGCAAACCGGCGGGCGAGAAGGACGTACGCCGGCTCGATCGGGTGATCATCCGGTTCGCGGGGGACTCGGGTGACGGTATGCAGCTCACCGGAGACCGCTTCACCTCCGAGACGGCATCGTTCGGGAACGACCTTTCGACACTGCCGAACTTCCCCGCCGAGATCCGTGCGCCCGCAGGAACACTGCCGGGCGTTTCTTCTTTTCAGCTGCATTTCGCCGACCACGACATCCTCACGCCGGGCGACGCGCCCAACGTGCTGGTGGCGATGAATCCGGCCGCCCTGAAGGCGAACATCGCCGACGTTCCGCGCGGCGCGGAGATCATCGTCAACACGGACGAGTTCACCAAACGGGCGATGTCGAAGGTCGGGTACGCGGCCAGCCCGCTGGAGGACGGTTCGCTGGACGGGTACTCCGTCCATCCGGTGCCGCTGACCACGCTGACCGTCGAGGCGCTGAAGTCGTTCGACCTCACCCGCAAGGAGGCCGAGCGCAGCAAGAACATGTTCGCGCTGGGCCTGCTGTCCTGGATGTACCACCGGCCGACCGAGGGCACCGAGAAGTTCCTGCGGACCAAGTTCGCCAAGAAGCCCGACATCGCGGCGGCGAACATCGCCGCGTTCCGGGCGGGCTGGAACTTCGGCGAGACGACCGAGGACTTCGCCGTCTCGTACGAGATCGCCCCCGCCACCCAGGCCTTCCCCACGGGCACCTACCGGAACATCTCCGGGAACCTGGCCCTGTCGTACGGGCTGATCGCCGCCTCCCGGCAGGCCGACCTGCCGTTGTACCTGGGCTCGTACCCGATCACTCCCGCCTCCGACATCCTGCACGAGCTGAGCAAGCACAAGAACTTCGGTGTACGCACCTTCCAGGCCGAGGACGAGATCGCGGGGATCGGGGCGGCGCTCGGCGCGGCCTTCGGCGGCTCGCTGGCGGTGACCACGACGTCCGGTCCGGGCGTGGCGCTCAAGAGCGAGACGATCGGGCTCGCCGTCTCCCTCGAACTGCCGCTGCTGGTGATCGACATCCAGCGCGGCGGGCCCTCGACGGGGCTGCCGACCAAGACCGAGCAGGCCGACCTGCTGCAGGCGATGTACGGGCGCAACGGCGAGGCGCCGGTGCCGATCGTGGCGCCCCGTACGCCCGCCGACTGTTTCGACGCGGCCGTCGAGGCGGCCCGGATCGCACTCGCGTACCGCACGCCTGTGCTGCTGCTCTCCGACGGCTACCTGGCCAACGGCTCGGAGCCGTGGCGCATCCCCGAGACCGACGAGCTGCCCGATCTGCGGGTGCAGTTCGCACAGGGCCCCAACCACACGCTGGACGACGGCACCGAGGTCTTCTGGCCCTACAAGCGCGATCCCAAGACGCTGGCCCGGCCGTGGGCGATCCCGGGCACGCCGGGCCTTGAGCACCGCATCGGCGGCATCGAGAAGCAGGACGGCACGGGCAACATCAGCTACGACCCGGCCAACCACGACTTCATGGTCCGCACCCGGCAGGCGAAGATCGACGGCATCGACGTCCCCGACGTGGAGGTCGACGACCTCACCGGGACGGCGGACACGCTGGTCCTGGGCTGGGGTTCGACCTACGGACCCATCACCGCGGCGGTACGCCGGCTGCGGGCCGCCGGTGAGCACATCGCGCAGGCCCATCTGCGTCACCTCAACCCCTTCCCGCGGAATCTCGCCGCGGTGCTGAAGCGTTACGACAAAGTGGTCATCCCCGAGATGAACCTCGGCCAGCTGGCCACGCTGGTCCGGGCGAAGTACCTGGTGGACGCCCACTCGTACAACCAGGTGAACGGCATGCCGTTCAAGGCTGAGCAGCTCGCCACGGCTCTCAAGGAGGCCATCGATGGCTGAGACGACCACGGAAGGCTCGGGCACGATCGAGGCGCTCACTCTGGTGCCCAAAGCCGAGGCCAGGCAGTCCATGAAGGACTTCAAGTCCGATCAGGAAGTGCGCTGGTGCCCCGGCTGCGGTGACTACGCGATCCTCGCCGCCGTACAGGGCTTCATGCCCGAACTCGGCCTGGCGAAGGAGAACATCGTCTTCGTCTCGGGCATCGGATGCTCGTCCCGCTTCCCGTACTACATGAACACGTACGGGATGCACTCCATCCACGGCCGCGCGCCCGCCATCGCGACCGGGCTCGCCTCCTCGCGGCAGGACCTGTCGGTGTGGGTCGTCACCGGGGACGGCGACGCGCTGTC
This sequence comes from Streptomyces sp. NPDC060205, assembly GCF_042728395.1. NCBI lineage: Bacteria > Bacillati > Actinomycetota > Actinomycetes > Kitasatosporales > Streptomycetaceae > Streptomyces > Streptomyces sp. NPDC060205. The sequence goes on along the minus strand of NZ_JBHWZP010000060.1, from coordinate 33,019 downwards.
CATCGGCGGCAACCACCTGATCCACGCGCTGCGGCGGAACGTGAACCTGAAGATCCTGCTGTTCAACAACCGGATCTACGGGCTCACCAAGGGCCAGTACTCGCCGACCTCCGAGGTCGGGAAGATCACCAAGTCCACGCCGATGGGATCGCTCGACGCGCCCTTCAACCCGGTGTCGCTCGCGATCGGCGCGGAGGCGTCGTTCGTGGCGCGGACCGTGGACTCCGACCGCAAGCACCTCACCGAGGTCCTGCGGCAGGCCGCCGCCCATCCGGGCACGGCCCTCGTCGAGATCTACCAGAACTGCAACATCTTCAACGACGGCGCCTTCGAGGTCCTCAAGGACCGCCGGCAGGCCGAGGAGGCGGTGATCCGCCTGGAGCACGGGCGGCCGATCCGCTTCGGCGCCCCGCTGGAGGACGGCCTCGGCTCCAAGGGTGTCGTGCGCGACGCGGTGACCGGTGACCTGAAGGTCGTCACCGTCACGCCGGAGAACGAGCCGCTGATCCTCGTCCACGACGCGCACTCCGCCTCGCCGACGACGGCGTTCGCGCTGTCCCGGCTCGCCGATCCGGACACGCTGCACCACACGCCGATCGGGGTGCTGCGGGCCGTGGACCGGGCGGTGTACGACACACAGATGGCCGAGCAGCTCGATTCCGCGATCGAGCAGAACGGCAAGGGGGATCTGTCCGCGCTGCTCACCGGCGGGGATGCGTGGACGGTTGTGGGCTGACCTCTGCACTGCGCCGCCGCGCCCCTGGGCTCAGCCGAGAAGGCTGTGTTCCGTCTGCGGGTACGTCGTGGCTGGGCGCGCAGTTCCCCGCGCCCCTTCGGGGCGCTGCCCCCTCTGAGCGAGGTCCGGTCGTCGTGTCTACGACCGGGCCTCGTCGTACGCCCGCCTGGCCTTTTCCACCGCGTCCATCCGCTGCTCGGTCCACAGGGCCAGGGCCAGGACTTGTTCGGCGGCCTCCCTGCCCAGGTCGGTGAGGGAGTAGTCGACGCGCGGGGGTATGACCGGCTTGGCGTCGCGGTGGACGAGGCCGTCGCGTTCCAGGGTCTGCAGGGTCTGCGTGAGCATCTTCTCGCTGACCCTGCCGATCGCCCGGCGCAGCTCGCTGAAGCGGTGCGGGCGCTCCCTGAGCTCGATCAGGACCAGGACGCCCCAGCGGCTGGTGACGTGCTCCAGGACGAGGCGGTAGGGGCACATCCCCTCGCCAGTGGAGTACTTGTCCACGATCGGACTGGCCGCCGGACCCACTGCCGCCGGGCCGGTCGCTGCCGCGCCGTGCACTGCCGATGTACTTACCGTCATGGAGGTACCTTACTTCAAAGTGGGTACTTTCCCAGAGTTAGTGCAGCTCCTATGGTGAGTACGTACCCACCCCACAAGGAGTTGTTTCCACCATGAGCATTGTCGTCACCGGAGCCACCGGACACCTCGGCCGCCTTGTCGTCGAGGGACTGCTGGAGAAGGTCCCGGCCGACCAGGTCGTCGCCGTCGTCCGCAACAAGGAGAAGGCGGCGGACCTCGCCGCCCGCGGCGTGCGCATCGCGGTCGCCGACTACAACGCTCCGGAGACGTTCGGCAGTGTCTTCTCCGCCGGCGACCGGGTGCTGCTCATCTCCGGCAACGAGTTCGACAAGGGCCGCGTCGCGCAGCACAAGGTCGTCCTCGACGCCGCCCGGGCCGCCGGGGTCGCGCTCTTCGCCTACACCAGCGCTCCCGGCACCCTGACCGCCGCACTGGCCGACGACCACCGGGGCACCGAGGCGGCCATCCTGGAGTCCGGCGTGACGTACGCCCTGCTGCGCAACGGCTGGTACAACGAGAACTACACCGAGAACCTGGCCCCCGTCCTCGAACACGGCGCCGTCGTCCAGGCCGCCGGCGAGGGCCGGATCTCCGCCGCCTCCCGCGCGGACTACGCGGCCGCCGCCGTGGCCGTGCTGACCGGCGAGGGCCACGAGAACAAGACGTACGAGCTGGGCGGCGACACCGCCTTCAGCTTCGCCGAGTACGCCGCCGCCGTGGCGCAGGCGTCCGGCAAGGAGATCGTCTACAACGCCGTTCCCGCCGAGACGTTCAAGGGCATCCTGACCGGCGCCGGCCTGCCCGCGCCGTTCGCCGAGATCCTGGCCGGTGTCGACGTGTCCATCGAGAAGGGCGAGCTGATCGTCGACTCGGGCGACCTCTCCCGGCTGACCGGCCGTCCGACCACGCCGATCGCGGAGTCGGTCGCGGCGGCGCTCAAGGGCTGAGGCCCACCCCCACCCCGTACACGCACGGGACGCGCACCTCCGCCTGTCATGACCGTATGGCGATACGGGCATGACGAGCGGGGGTGCTTGGCGCTACCTTCTTGGAGCTTGGGCTTGCGTCAGGGCTTGAGCTTGCGCGTGAGGCGAGAGAGAAGGAGGGGCCGTGCCGGTGGAGTCCGAGGGCGAACAGCACACAGGTCCGGACATGGGTCCGGAGTCCAAGGGCGAACAGCGGATCGGTCTGCTGAACGGTTTCGCGGCGTACGGCATGTGGGGGCTCGTGCCTCTCTTCTGGCCGTTCCTCGAACCGGCGGGCGCCGGGGAGATCCTCGCCCACCGCATGGTCTGGTCCCTCGGTTTCGTGCTGATCGCCCTCGTGGTGATGCGGCGCTGGAACTGGGCCCTCCCCCTGCTGCGCCAGCCGCGCAAGCTGGGCCTGATCACCGTCGCGGCGGGCGTGATCACCATCAACTGGGGCGTCTACATCTGGGCCGTGAACAGCGGCCATGTGGTGGAGGCGTCCCTCGGCTACTTCATCAACCCCCTGGTCACCATCGCGATCGGCGTCCTGCTCCTGAAGGAACGGCTGCGGCCCGCCCAGTGGGCGGCGGTCGGCACCGGCTTCGCCGCGGTGCTCGTCCTGACCGTCGGCTACGGCCAGCCGCCGTGGATCTCCCTGTGCCTCGCCTTCTCCTTCGCCACGTACGGACTGGTGAAGAAGAAGCTCAACCTCGGCGGTCTGGAGTCGCTGGCCGCGGAGACCGCCGTCCAGTTCCTGCCCGCGCTCGGCTATCTGGTGTGGCTGTCGGCCCGGGGTGACGCGACCTTCGGCAACGAGGGCGCCGGGCACGCGGTGCTGCTGGCCGCGACCGGTGTGGTCACCGCCCTGCCGCTCGTGTGCTTCGGCGCGGCGGCGATCCGGGTGCCGCTGTCCACGCTGGGGCTGCTGCAGTATCTGGCGCCCGTGCTGCAGTTCCTGCTCGGCATCCTGTACTTCCACGAGGCCATGCCGCCCGAGCGGTGGGCCGGGTTCGCCCTCGTGTGGGCCGCGCTGTCGCTGCTGACCTGGGACGCGCTGCGCACGGCCCGCCGGTCGCGGACGGCCCTGCGGAACGCGGCGATCGCCGCGGCCTCGGCGACCGCGGAGGCGGCGGCAGAGGCGGCGGCGGCCGAGGCCACCGGGACGGCCGGGCAGGAGCGGGCGGGCCGCCCTCAGTAGTCGGTGTCCTTGCCGAGGAACAGTTCGGCGAATCCGGCCGCGGCGGCGGGCGAGCCGAGGGTCCGCCGCATCCGCGCCCGCGCGACCCCCGCACGGAACGGATCGCCGGACGAGACACCGTGGTACACCTCGGACAGCCACTGTGAGAACTCCTGGTACTGCCACACCCGCCGCAGACACCTCCGCGAGTAGTCGCGCAGCCCGCTGTCGTCCCCCTTGCCGTAGTGGGCGACGAGCGCGTCGCCGAGCAGCAGGGAGTCGTGGAGCGCGAGGTTCATGCCCTTCGCGCCGATCGGTGCGAGCAGATGGGCCGCGTCCCCCACCAGATACAGCCGCCCGTACGCCATCGGCTCCACCACGTAGTTGTGCATGGCCAGGACCCGCTTCTCGATCAGCTCGCCCTCGATGAGCGGCCGGGCCCCGTCCGCCGCGAGCCGTTCGTGCAGCTCCGACCAGACGCGGTCGTGCGACCAGTTGTCCGGGTCGTCGCCCGGCGGGCACTCCAGGTAGTAACGGGTGACCTGCGGACTGCGGGCCATGTGCCCGGCGAACCCGCGCGGATGGATGCCGAAGACCACGCAGTCGGAGGACGGGGGCGCCTCGGCGAGGAGGGCCAGCCAGCCGACGCCCAGGTCGTGCCGGGCGATCGAGACGTGCTCCGCCGGCATGTGGTCGCGGGTCACCCCGCGCGCGCCGTCGCACCCCGCGACGAAGTCGCAGTCGAGCCGCACGCGTTCACCCGTCCCAGGATCGGTGTACGCCACCGACGGCTCGCCGGTGTCCGTACCGGCCGGCTCGACGTCACGGACGCCGAAGCGGATGTCGCCGCCGCGGACGTCCGCGTACTCCCGCACCAGGTCGGTCACCAGGAGCGGCTGCGGATAGACGTAGTGCCGCTGCCCCGACACACCCGTGTACGGGAAGCGGTGGCTCTCCCCAGCGAACCGGAACTCGCACTCGGTGTGCACGACCGTGTTCTGCAGCAGCCGGTCCGCGAGGCCGCGCCCGTCCAGCGCGCGGACCGCCCACTCCTCCAGGAACCCCGCGCGCGGACGCTGCTCGATGAACTGCCTGCTCTCGGTCTCCAGCACCACGCAGTCCACGGAGGCGGCCCGCAGGATGTTGGCGAGCGTCAGCCCGGCGGGGCCGGCGCCCACGATGACGACGCGGGTGCGCTGTGGGAGGACGGGAGTTGACGGGACGGAGGCGTCTGCGGTCATGCGAACAGTATGGCGACATCGCGGGGGGCGTCCGAGGGGCTTTTCTCGCCCCCGCCGCCCCTACCCGTCCCGTACCTGCCTCAGGGGCTCCGCCCCCGAACCCCCGCTCCTCAAACGCCGGAGAGGCTGAAGACACTCAGGGGCGCGGGGAACTGCGCAATCGTTGAGGCCCGCCCCCATCACGCCCAATGGGTCACACCTCGCACAGGTTCCGCCTATAAATGGTCACCATGACCGAACCCTCCGCACCCGCGCCCCTGCACTGGAAGCTCGTCGTCGACACCGCCGACCCGCACGCCCAGGCCGATTTCTGGGGCGCCGCCCTCCACTACCTGGTCGAGGACCACAGTCCGCTGATCGAGCGCCTGCTGAGCGCCGGCGCCGTACCCCCCGAGCTGGTCGTCGAGTCGCACGGACGCCACGCCTGGCGGGACGCGACCGGCGTACGGCACCCGCAGGACCCGTATCAGGAGGAGACCGGAGTCGGGCTCGGGCGGCGGCTGCTGTTCCAGCGCGTACCGGAGCCGAAGACCGTGAAGAACCGGCTGCACATCGACCTGCACGCCGAGGGCGGGAAGCGGGACGCCGAGGTCGCGCGGCTGACCGGGCTCGGCGCGACCGTCGTCCGCGAGGTGAAGGAACCGTCGGGCGAGTGGGTGGTGATGGCCGACCCGGAGGGCAACGAGTTCTGCCTCCACTGAGCCGCATCCGCTATGCGAACGCGGCTGACCGGATTGTGCTCTTGACGGAACATCAGCCTCAGCTTCACCATCAGGCACCCATTTCCGCAAGGAATCCAAGGAATCCAAAGGAATTCGGAGCCCCCCACATGAAGCTCTCTGTTCCCGGACGCGCCACGGGTGCCGCCGCTCTGGCGATCGCCGCGTTGCTCACGACGAGCGCGATAGCCGACGCCGCGCCCGCGCGCGTGGCCGCCGCACCGGACATACCCGTGGCCAACGTCAAGGCCCATCTCACCCAGCTGCAGTCCATCGCCACCGCCAACGGCGGCAACCGCGCCCACGGCCGCGCCGGCTACAAGGCGTCCCTCGACTACGTGAAGGCCAAGCTGGACGCGGCCGGATTCACCACCACCATCCAGCAGTTCACCTCCTCCGGCAGCACCGGCTACAACCTGATCGCCGACTGGCCGGGCGGCGACACCAACCAGGTCGTCATGTCGGGCTCCCACCTCGACAGCGTCTCCGCGGGGCCCGGCATCAACGACAACGGCTCCGGCTCGGCGGCCGTCCTGGAGGCCGCGCTCGCCGTGTCCCGGGCGCAGTACCAGCCCACCAAGCATCTGCGCTTCGCCTGGTGGGGAGCGGAGGAGCTGGGCATGGTGGGCTCGCGCTACTACGTCAACAGCCTCACCACCGCCAACCGCGCGAAGATCAGCGGCTATCTGAACTTCGACATGATCGGGTCGCCGAACCCCGGCTACTTCGTCTACGACGACGACCCGGCCATCGAGAAGACCTTCAAGGACTACTTCACCGGTCTCGGTGTCGCCACCGAGATCGAGACCGAGGGTGACGGCCGCTCGGACCACGCCTACTTCAAGAGCGCGGGCATCCCCGTCGGCGGACTCTTCACCGGCGCCAGCACCCGCAAGACGGCCGCCCAGGTGACCAAGTGGGGCGGCACGGCGGGCGTGGCGTTCGACCGCTGCTACCACTCCTCGTGCGACACGACGACGAACATCAACGACACCGCCCTGAACCGCAACAGCGACGCGCTCGCGTACGCGGTGTGGGAGCTGTCGGAGTAGCCCGGCCGGGCGCCCGCCCGCTCCGGAGTCAGGGCCTGTCCACGACTGCATGCGTGTGCATATACTGCATACGCGTGTAGTCGTCGGACGCCCTACATGACGGAGCCCTCATGACCCGCCACTTCCTCTTCCTCCTGGGCAGCAGCCGCGGCAACGGCAACACGGAACTGCTGGCCCGCAGGGCCGCCGAGCAGCTGCCCGCCGATGTCACCCGGCGCTGGATCGATCTGGCCGAGCACCCCCTGCCCGACTTCGAGGACCTGCGCCACGACAGCGACCATGTCCGGCCGTCCGGCGACCACCGGGCGACGCTTCTCGACGCGACGCTCGCGGCGACGGACCTCGTCATCGCCTCACCGCTGTACTGGTACTCCGTGTCCGCGTCCACCAAGCGCTATCTCGACCACTGGTCGGGCTGGCTGCGCACCCCCGGCATCGACTTCAAGCAGACGATGGCCGGACGCACCCTGTGGGGCGTCACCGCGCTCGCGCACGAGGAGCCGGAGGTCGCCGGTCCCCTCGTCGGCACCCTCAACCACTCGGCCGCCTACCTGGGGATGCGCTTCGGCGGAGTCCTCCTCGGCAACGGCAGCAAGCCCGGGGACGTACTGAACGACTCCCGCGCCCTGGCCGCCGCCAAGACGTTCTTCGCCCAGGAACCCCCGCTCGCCCGCTTCCCCTACGAGAGCTGAGGACTGAGAGATGAGGGCTGAGGGCCGGCCCCGGTCGAGGGCGGGCCCCGCACTACGCCGTGATGTCCTTCGCCGTGAACCGCGCCCAGGCCGCCGCGCCGAACACCGCCGCGTACAGCGCCTGGAGCTCCAGATTGCGTACCAGGTCGTCCCAGTAGACGGGGTCGCGCATGAGGTCGGCGAAGGACAGCCAGTAGTGCGAGAAGATGTACGGCTGTATCGCGTGCAGCTGGGGGATCTGGTCGAGGATCTGCACGGTGATCAGCAGACCGACGGTCGTCGCCATCGCCGCGATCCCGCTGTTCGTGAGGGTCGAGACGAACAGCCCCAGCGCCGCGATCCCGATCAGTGACGCGGCCACGGTCAGCGCGATCAGCACAGCCCGGCCCAGCCCTTCGCCGAAACTGATGCGGGTGCCGGAGATCGTCGTCAGCTCGCCCAGCGGGAACAGGAGCGCGCCGACGACGAGCGCCGAGGTCGCGACGACGAGGGTGGCGATGACGCAGAAGGCCAGCGTGGTCGCGTACTTGGTGAGCAGCAGGCGTGTCCGCCCCGCCGGAGCGACCAGCAGATAGCGCAGCGTCCCCGCGTTGGCCTCGCCCGCGATCGCGTCGCCCGCGATGACGCCGACCGCCATCGGCAGGAAGAACGGCAGCGTGGCGGCCAGTGCGGTGAACACCAGGAACAGTCCGTTGTTGGTGATCTGCGCGATGAACGCGGGTCCCTCTCCCCCGCCGCCTCCGGCGGACGACCCGTCGCTCGTCTCGATCTTGACCGCGATGCCGACCAGCACCGGCACGGCGGCGAGCACCCCGAGCAGTGCGATCGTCCGCCAGCGGCGGAGCGTGGTGCCCAGTTCGTTGCGCAGCAGTCCGAGGGTCCACAGCGGGCTCGGCGCCCTGCCCGCGGCGGCTCCTGCCGTGCTCTTCCCCGTCGCCGACGGCTCGGCGGTATCAGCCCGCGACATCGAAACCCTCCCCGGTGAGCGCCACGAACGCGTCCTCCAGCGAGGCCCGTTCGATCCCGAAGCCGCGGACGCGCACACCCGCCGTGACCAGTGCCGCGTTCACCTCGGCGAGGTCGCGGTCCGGTGGATCGGCGCTCACCCGGTCCTCGGCGGCCACGACATCGCTCAGCCCCTGCTCCTTCAGCACCCGGGCCGCCTCGCCCGGATCGGGGGTGGTCACGACGAGCCGGCTGCGCGCGCCCGCCGCCAGCTCGGCCACCGGTCCCTGGGTGATCAGCCGGCCCTGTGCCATCACCGCGGCATGCGTGCAGACCTGCTCGATCTCGTCGAGCAGATGCGAGGAGAGGAAGACGGTCGTGCCGTCCGAGGCCAGCTCACGGACGAGGGCGCGGATCTCCCGCATCCCCTGCGGGTCGAGTCCGTTGGTCGGTTCGTCGAGCACGAGCAGCTTGCGGGGCTGCAGCAGCGCGGCCGCGAGCCCGAGCCGCTGTTTCATCCCCAGCGAGTAGGCCTTCGCCTTCTTGCCCGCGGCGGCGGTCAGCCCGACGCGGTCGAGCGCGGTCGCCACGCGGGCACGCCGGGTGCGCGGGTCGGCGGCCGGGTCGGCGGAGTCGTACCGCAGGAGGTTGTCGCGGCCGGAGAGGAAGCCGTAGAGCGCGGGGCCCTCGATGAGCGCGCCCACGTGCGGCAGCACGGCCGCCGTGGCGCGCGGCATGGGCCGGCCCAGGACGCGGGCCGTGCCGGAGGTCGGCTCGATCAGGCCCATCAGCATTCTGATGGTGGTGGTCTTCCCCGAGCCGTTCGGTCCGAGGAAGCCGAAGACGCTGCCCGCCGGGACGGCGAGGTCGAGGCCGTCGACGGCGAGCTGTCCACCGCGGTAGCGCTTGGTCAGCGCACGGGTGGCGATCACGGTGTCACTGGCGTCGCTCGTGCCGCCCGTGCCACCGGCGTCATCGGTGGCACGGGGGTCCACCGCGTCGCCGTCACCCGTCGTGTCCCCGTCCGCGGTGGACAGTTCCGCCATCGACTCCCTCACTTCGCCTTGCCCTCGGGGAACCCCACCGTCGGAGGGGTCGGCAGGTACGGGACCTACTTCGCCTCGTTGGCCGCCTTCACCAGCGCGTCCTTGGTGACCGCGCCCGCGTAGACCTTGCCGTCGTCCGTGATGAGCGCGTTGATCAGGCGGGTCGAGAAGACCGTGCCCGAGCCGAACGTGCCGCTGACCTGGTCGCCCAGCGAGTCCAGGAACCGGCCCGCGTCGCCGCCGCCGGAGCTCTCCGACGGCAGGCCCTCGCCGCCGGTGTCGAACCGGGCGATGGAGCTCCAGCCCTCGCCCATGACGTTCAGGCCCTGGAACTCCTTGCCCAGGTCCTCGCCGCCCTTGCCGCTCCCGGGACGGGCCTTGTCGCCCTTGTCCACGTCACCCTTACCCGCCGGGCCGCCGGACTTCAGCTCGTCGCCCTCGGTGACCTTCGCGCCCTTCGGCGGAGTGAAGTCGAAGGTGGACGCGGCCGGCCTGGAGAAGTCGACCTTGGTGAAGCCCGCGTCGACGACGGCCGCGCCGCCGCTCGCCGGGGTGAGCGTGAACTTCAGCGGCAGACCGGTCTTCGCGTCCACGGCGATGGAGATCGCGCCGACCGTCGAACCGGACTGCTTCGGCTCGATCAGCAGCTTGTAGGCGTCCCGCCCGGCGATTCGCGCCGTACCGTCGACGGTCACGGACGTCGTGTCGTCCGACGCCTTCAGTGCCTCCTCGGCCAGCTCCTTGGGCGTGGCCGGCACGTCCTCGGACCTGCCCTTCCTCCCCTTCTCCTCGGAGTCGGAGGAGGCGGCGGCGTCCTTCAGGTGGTAGGCCTCGTTCGACTTGCTGTCGTACGCCCACACCTCGTCGCCGTTGTGGATCACGCTGTACTCGGCGGCCTTGTCGAGGACCGACAGCTTCTGCTTGTGCTCGCCGTCGGACGCGACCCGCAGGGTGTGCGTACCGGACGCCAGTTCCATCAGCTTGGACGACGGGTCCGCGGACGAGCCCGAGCCGTCGCGCCCGCCACCCGTGGCGGCACCGCCGAGGCTGCTCTCCAGGCCGCCGAGGTCCGGCAGGCCGAGGTCCGTGCTGATCTTCACCGTGCCGGACAGCTGCTGTACGTCCGAGGCGGCGATCTTCTCGATGAGCTGCTGGGCGCTGACCTTCGGCAGGTCGGGGTCGCCGGAGCCCGCGAACGCCGGGACCAGCCCGATGGTCGCCGCCGCCACCCCCACCACCGCGACGGGGACGACGTAGCGCGCGGCTTTCTGCCGGCCGCCGCGCCTGTCGTCCGCCTCGTCCTCGGTCGTGCTGTCGTCGGATCCGTACGGTGCCATGTGTGCCCTACCTCCGTTGTCGGCGGCGGCTAACCGTCCACGCACTCGTCCACCCTGGCCGCCATTGTCACCCGAACTGCTGTGAAGTGGTGTGTCCCATCTGACCAAATCGGTCGGCCGTAAGCGTCAGACCTCGGAGCCAACTCCTTGTACACCTGGGGTATGACACGGGTGGACGGCGCCGCCCCCGACCCGTAGGGGTCGTGCGGGGGAGACGCCGTCCGTGTCACTCGCAGAAGCGCGCTGAAACCCTTCGCCTGCCCTGTGCCTACCGGTTGTTCACGAAGACGTAGTCCGCTCCGTACGGCACTCCCACGATCGTCCCCACCTTGCAGGAGCCGGCCGGGGCCACCCCGCCCACGGTGTTCAGGCGCAGGATCTCCGCGGTGCCCGCGAGCAGGCCCCGGTGCTTGCCGGACTGCGTGGCCCTGAGGTCCAGTTCGGGGATGTTCCTGTCGCCGTTCGGGGTCTTGGAGATCAGCTCACCGGTCACCGCGCTGCGGTCGGCCGCGATCCACTGCGGAGTACCCGAGTTCGGCTTCACGAACGAGTGGGCGATGGGCCCGCCCAGCACGGCGCTCACATCACGCTGCGCGAAGGCCTTGGTGCCGTCGGCCGACTTCTTGCACTCGTAGATCTGCTTGCCCTTGATGACGGAGGCCTGGAAGTTGTCCAGCGCGTGCCGGAAGTCGAAGTCCGTGGTGACCTGGTGGAGCTGGCCGCGGACGGCGCCGCCCGGGAACTCGGCCGTGTGCAGGTTGGCGTAGAAGCTGCCCGGGTCGGCCTTCAGCTTCTTGAGCAGGGCCGCGTCCTTCACCTTGACCGTGCCGGTGACCGTGCGTCCCCGGGCGTCGTCGAGCAGCTTGGTGAAGTCGACCTTGACGCCGCCGTTGACGCCCTTGGCGCCCTGGTGGATGTGGAGCATGACCGGCTTGCCGGTGCCGCGCCACTTGACGGCGACGGACACCTTGCCGCCCCTGACCTTGACGAATTCGAGCGCCGCGCCGTCCTTGTCGCCGACCGCGGGGCCGCCCTTGACCGGTACCTCGTTCGCGCCGTTCAGGCTGGCGGCGAGGATGGTGCCGCCCTTGCCGCCGGCGAGTGAGCCGCTCCGCACCCCGATGGATCCTTCGCCGTGACCCTCGTGCGCCGCGCGATCCGCGCCCGTGCTCGAATTCGCGCCGCGGCCGGAGCTGCCGCTGTCGGCCGTCGCGGGAAGCACGGCGGCGGCGACCCCGGCCGCGGCGGCCACCGCGACACCGGTCATGACGAGCTTCCTGCGGCGCTGTGCGAACGTGACGATCGTCCCCATGATTCTTTCTCTCCCCGTGCTCCGGCCGACGCCCCCTGCGTCAGCTTCTGCACTGGAATGCGGAACGAATCTCAGACTGGACTTAATCCAGGTGCGTGACCTGAGTCACACTTCCGGGAATCCCCCAGGACGATCACGCGGCACGCAAAGACGCGCAGGTCAGCCCGCGCGGTGCACCACGGCGTCGCACAGCTCCACCAGGGCCGCCTTCGCGTCGCACTCCGCGAGCGGCGCCAGCGTGGCACGGGCGTCCTCCGCGTACCGCACGGTGTCGCGGCGGGCCTGGTCGAGCGCGGGGTGGACGCGCAGCCTGGCCAGCGCCTCCGCGTGCCGTGCGTCGTCGCTCAGGTCGGAGGCGAGCAGTTCGGCGAGGGCGATGTCCTCGGCGAGCCCCAGCCGCTCGACGCGCTCGCGCAGCCGCAGGACGGGCATCGTCGGAATGCCCTCGCGCAGATCGGTGCCCGGCGTCTTGCCGGACTCACGCGAGTCGCTCGCGATGTCCAGCACGTCGTCGGCGAGCTGGAAGGCGACACCGAGCCGCTCCCCGTACTGCGTCAGCACGTCCACGACCGTCTCGTCGGCGCCCGACATCATCGCGCCGAACCGGCCGGCCACGGCGATCAGGGAGCCGGTCTTGCCGCCGAGCACGTCCATGTAGTGGTCGACCGGGTCGCGTCCGTCCCGCGGTCCGGCCGTCTCCAGGATCTGGCCGGTGACCAGCCGCTCGAACGCCTCCGCCTGGACCCGTACGGCCTCGGGGCCCAGGTCGGCCAGGATGTGCGAGGCGCGCGCGAAGAGGAAGTCGCCGGTGAGGACCGCGACCGAGTTGTCCCAGCGGCTGTTGGCGCTGGGCACGCCGCGGCGCACGTCCGCCTCGTCCATCACGTCGTCGTGGTACAGCGTGGCGAGGTGGGTCAGCTCGACGACGACCGCCGACGGCACGATCCCCGGCGCGTACGGATCACCGAACTGGGCGGCGAGCATCACGAGCAGCGGCCGGAACCGCTTGCCGCCCGCGCGCACGAGGTGCTGCGCGGCTTCCGTGATGAACGGGACCTCGCTCTTGGTCGCTTCGAGCAGTCCCTCCTCGACAGCCGCCAATCCGGCCTGGACATCGGCTTCGAGAGCCTGGTCCCGCACGCTCAGCCCGAACGGCCCGACGACGGTCACGAGGGTCTCCTGTCTGCTGACGCTCTCAACGGCGGTCTCTGGATGCTCTGGGTGTGCTCTGTGCTGTGGGTGTTTGTCGATGTGTCGCTGCTGGCACTCAAGTCAGCGTATCCGGTCGTCTTTCGATCACGATGAGCGCCCGCCCGTCACCCGCCACCACCCGGCCGGACACCCGTCTGCTGATCCCTTTTGCCCCTTCGGTCAGGCCGGGCGGTATCGAACCACGGGAGGTATGTTCGTGATCTGCCGATATGACGGACAACTGACGGATACCTCCTGGAAGAGGATGGCTTTTCAGGACGTGGTGCGGGAAGTGGTGGATCTTGTCCCACAGTGCGATCGAAACCGGTTCCGCACCCGATCCGGAGCCCGGGGACGAGTCCCCGGACCCCGCGGACGACCACGCCTTCTTCGGCCAGCCCAGGGGCCTGCTGACCCTCTCCGGTCTTGAGGTCTGGGAGCGCTTCTCGTTCCTCGGGATGCAGGCGATCCTCGTCCTGTACTTCGCGGACACGGTCGCCCACGGAGGCATGGGCATGTCCGCCGGAACGGCCGCCTCCGTGTCGGCCGCGTACGGGACGCTCGTCTATCTGGTCTCGGTGGTCGGCGGCTGGCTCGCGGACCGGGTCCTCGGCTCGTACCGGGCGGTCCTGTGGGGCGGGATCCTGATCGCCTGCGGCCACTACGCGATGGCGGTGCCCACCGCGGCGGCCACCTGGGCCGGCCTCGGCCTGATCAGCGCGGGCACGGGCCTGCTGAAGCCGAACGTCGCCACCATGGTCGGCAAGCTCTACCGCACCGACGACGACCGCCGCGACGCCGGTTTCGCGCTGTACTACATGGCCATCAACACGGGCGCCTTCGCGGGCCCGCTGATCACCGGCTGGCTCGGCGACCACCGGGGCTGGCACTGGGGCTTCTCCGCGGCGGCCGTCGGCATGACCCTCGGCCTGGTCCAGTACGTCGCGGGCCGCCGTCACCTGGCCGGACGCGGACAGGGGGCCGAGTTCGCGCTGCCGCCCCGCGCCATGCGCCGCGCGGTCCGGCTGATCGTCCTGGGGCTCCTCGCCGCGGCCGTTCTCGCGGTCGTAATGGCCCTCTCCGGAGTGCTCACGATGGACCGCTTCGTGGACCTGCTGACGCTGATCTCGGTGATCGCGCCGGTCGTCTACTTCACGGTGATGTTCAGGAGCCCGCGGGTGACTGCCGAGGAACGGGGCCGGCTGCGCCCGTACATCGTGCTCTTCCTGGCCTCCACGGTCTTCAACTTCATCCTCTTCCAGGCGTACTCGACGATGATCCTGCTGGCCGCCTCGAACGCCGAGACGACGATCCTCGGCTTCGACTTCCCGGCCGGCTGGTACGCGTCCGCCCTGGGCGCCTTCGAGGTCGCGCTGGCCCCCGTGGTGGCCGCGCTCTGGGTGCGGATGGGGCACCGCCAGCCGCACGCCTCCAACAAGATCGCGTTCGGTGTGGTGCTCGGCGGACTGTCGTTCCTGCTGATGGTGCTGCCGACCTCCGGCCACGACGGCGACGACTACCTGATGTCCGTCTGGTGGATCGTCGGCTCGTACTTCCTGCTGGGGCTCGGCGACATCCTCCTGGAGACCTCCGGCATGTCGGCCACCACGAAGCTCGCCCCGAAGGCCTTCGCCAGCCAGACCATGTCCCTCTGGTTCCTCTCGCTGGCCCTCGCCAACGGCATCCAGGCCCAGACCGTGAAGCTCTACGACGACGTCTCCAAGCCCGCGTACTTCGGTGTCAACGGCGCGATCGCCGGGGCCGCCGGTCTGCTCGTGATCGCCGCGGCGCCCTGGCTGCGCCGCACGATGCACCCCGTCCACTGAGGTGACACCCATGCGCATCCGTACGTCCTTCCCCTGCGAGACGTTTCACGAGGACATCCGCGTTCCCCTCGCGGACGGAACCAAGCTCTACGCGCGCGTGTGGCGTCCGCTCGGCGGCGAACCCGTACCGGCGCTGCTCGAATACCTCCCGTACCGGCTGACCGACTGGACCGCCCCGCGCGACTGGCAGCGCCACCCCTGGTACGCGGGCCACGGCTACGCCTCCGTGCGCGTGGACGTCCGCGGCCACGGCAACTCCGAGGGCCTGCCGGGTGACGAGTACTCCGCGACGGAACTGGCCGACGGCGTCGAGGTCGTCGACTGGCTCGCCGCCCAGCCCTGGTGCTCCGGCAAGGTCGGCATGTTCGGCATCTCCTGGGGCGGCTTCAACTCCCTCCAGATCGCGGCCCTCGCGCCCGAACCGCTCAAGGCCGTCGTCACGGTCTGCTCGTCGGACGACCGCTACGACAACGACGTGCACTACATGGGTGGTTCCGTACTCGCCGTCGACATGCACGCGTGGGCGGCGACCATGCTCGCGTTCGTGGCGCGCCCGCCCGATCCCGCGTACGTGGGCGAGTCCTGGCGCGACCTGTGGGTGGAACGACTGGAGTCGGTCGATCCGTTCCTGCACACCTGGCTCGCCCACCAGACGAGGGACGAGCAGTGGCGGCGCGGCAGCGTCTGCGAGGACTACTCGGCGATCCGGGCGGCCGTGCTGGCGGTCGGCGGCTGGCACGACCCGTACCGGGACACCGTGCTGCGTCTCGTGGAACACCTCCCGCCGGACCGCGTACGGGGCCTGATCGGGCCCTGGTCGCACCAGTACCCCGACCGGGGGCTGCCGCCGGGTCCCGCCATCGGCTTCCTCCAGGAGACGCTGCGCTGGTGGGACCACTGGCTGAAGGACACCGACACCGACACCGGGGCCGACAGCGGCGGCACCGGGGCCGGCGGCTCCGGCTCCGGCTCCGGTCCCGGCTCCGGAGTCATGTCCGAGCCGCTCCTTCGCTCGTACGTCAGCGACTCGCACCCTCCGGCGACGGTGTACCCGGTGCTGCCCGGCCGCTGGGTCGGCGACCCCGCCTGGCCCTCCCCCCTGGTCGCGCACGTCCCGTACACGCTCCAGGGCGCCCCCGTCACGGTGCGCTCCCCGCAGCACACCGGGCTGGACGCGGGCCGCTTCTTCCCCTTCGGCAACGAGGCCGATCTGCCGCCGGACCAGCGGGAGGAGGACGCGCGGTCGGTGTGCTTCGAGTTCGAGGTGCCGGAGGAGATCTGGGTACTGGGCCGTCCGCGCGTGCGCCTGAGGCTCACCTCCGCGGCGAAACGTGGACAAGTAGTGGCCCGTCTGTGCGACGTGGCACCCGACGGCTCCTCGACGCTGGTCACCCGAGGCGCCCTGAACCTGACAGCCCGTCATGGCCGTGACCAGGTGGTTCCCTGGGAACCGGGCTCCACGGAGGATGTGCTCTTCGAACTGAACGGCATCGGCCACGCCTTCCCGCCAGGCCATCGCATCCGGCTCGCGGTGTCCTCCGCGTACTGGCCGTGGATCTGGCCCCAGCCGGGCTCGGAGGCGGGCTTCACCCTCACTCCGTCCGGCAGCGAACTGGAACTACCGCTCCGCGCCCAGGAGTCGGACCCCTCCATCACCTTCGAGGAACCGGAGCAGTCGGCTCCGCTGGGCGTGAACTTCCCCGCCACACTGGACGAGCCGCGCCCCGAACGCCTCGTGGTCCGCGATGTCGCGAAGGGTGAATGGCGCCTGGAAGTGGATCCGCGATACGGCGGCACCCGGGTCTATCCGGACGGTCTCGAATTCACCGAGGACGCACTGGAGACGTACACGATCAATGAGTCCGACCCGTTGTCCGCGCGCACCCGGTCCGACTGGTCCGTGCGACTGCACCGGCCGGAAATGCCGTGGGACGCGAGTGTCGAGACGCACTCCGAAATCACCTGCGACGAGGCGGACTTCATCACCTCGAACGAAGTGATCTGCAGGGACGGCGACGAAGTGGTGTTCCACCGCACCTGGGAGAAAAGGATTCCGCGTACGGCGGGATGAGCCGGGGCGCTTTCACGTGCCTCCAGGACCGCACATGGCGCCCGTATCCGGCGCCCATGTCCGCTCCCACAGAATATTGCGTATCACCCTTTTTATGGACATTGGCCGCCCGCGCCAGTGAATTGAGTCACGCCCGCGCGGAATGATCGTTTTGCCGACTCTGCCGATTTCCCTTTGCGGAAAGCAAGTTGAACTTCACCTTCCGTTTCGATCAAGAGATATTCACCCGACATGGCAGTTCATTGGACTCGCCGCGTGAATGCGGGGCTTGTTCACGGCATGTGCTCTCGCATACGTTCACGTCACTCCGGACGGATCGCCTAATCCTGCCGCCGCCCGGAAATCCCAGTCACCCATTCACTCGCGTACGGCAGGAGCGGGGGACCCAGGTAAGCCGCCGTTCCGGACATCGGGACGGCTAGGGGTCAAGTCGCGCACCCCACGCGGCCGGGCATCTCCAGCCCGAACCCGACAGCTCACCTCGCAGGCGCCGGAGAGGACATTCGCCATGCCCGCACGAGGCAAGCACCGCCGCCCCAGAAACAGCACCCTCACCCGTGGCATCGTCGCCGCCGGGACGGGCGGAGCCGCACTCGCGCTCCCCCTCGTGGGAGCCACCGGCGCCCAGGCCGCCACCCCGAACGCGGTCCCCCAGGTCTCGCTGGTCACCTACAAGGTGGTCCAGGGCGACACCCTGTCCAAGATCGCCAAGGCGCACACCACGGGCGACTGGAAGAAGCTGTACAAGGCCAACCGCGCGGTCATCGGCGACGACCCGGGGGTCATCCGGCCGGGCCTCAAGCTGACCGTGGGCACGAAGAACGGCCAGACCTCGGCGAAGACGGCCACGGCGTCC
The DNA here is from genome assembly GCF_042728395.1 of Streptomyces sp. NPDC060205. Taxonomy (NCBI): domain Bacteria; kingdom Bacillati; phylum Actinomycetota; class Actinomycetes; order Kitasatosporales; family Streptomycetaceae; genus Streptomyces; species Streptomyces sp. NPDC060205. Next base: position 15,271 of record NZ_JBHWZP010000060.1, on the reverse strand, counting down.
AAGGCGTCCACGGCGTCCGCCGTCACCCCGGCCTCGGCGAAGACCTACACCGACGACCTCGACGGCTGGATCAGGCAGTCCCTGGACGTCATGGCCCAGCAGGGCATCCCGGGCACCTACGACGGCATCCACCGCAACATCATCCGCGAGTCGTCGGGCAACCCGCAGGCCATGAACAACTGGGACTCCAACGCGGTCGCCGGCACACCCTCGAAGGGGCTCCTGCAGGTCATCGACCCGACCTTCTCGGCCTACCACGTGACCGGTACGTCGCTGGACCCGTTCGACCCGGTCGCCAACATCACGGCGGCGTGCAACTACGCCGCCGCGCGCTACGGCTCGATCGACAACGTCTTCGGCGCCTACTGACCGACGCCCGAGCGGGCCCCCGGACCGGCCTGCCGGCCGACACGGGGGCCCGTCCGGTCGGTACGGCCCGTCCGGTCGGTCCCGTCCGCGCGATCGGTCCGGCCGGTGGAGAACATGCGCTCCAGGACCACCGCGATGCCGTCGTCCTCGTTCGAGAGGGTGATCTCGTCGGCGACGGACTTGAGTTCGGGATGCGCGTTGGCCATCGCCACCCCGCGCGCCGCCCAGTCGAACATCGGGATGTCGTTCGGCATGTCCCCGAAGGCGATGGTCTGCGCCGACGTCAGGCCCAGCCGGCCGGCGGCGAGCGCGAGGCCCGTGGCCTTCGTGATGCCGCATGGCTGGAGTTCGACGGTCCCGGGCCCCGACATCGTCACGGTGGCGAGGGAACCGACCGCTCCACGGGCGGCGGACGCCAACTCGTCGTCGGAGAGCAGGGAATGCCGCAGCAGCACCTTGCTGATGGGCCGGGTCCACAGGTCGTCGCGCCGCAGCACCCGTACCGCCGGCAGCGTCGGGTGGGGCATCTCGTACCCCGGCTCGATGAGCGTGAGTCCGTCGACCCCGTCCTGGTCGACGGCCGCGTACACCTCGCCGACCTCCGCCTCGATCTTGCCGAGAGCGACCTCGGCCAGCTCCCGTTCGAGCGTGACGGACCACACCATGCGGTCCGCGCCGGCGTCGTACAACTGCGCGCCCTGTCCGCACACCGCGAGCCCCTGGCTGCCGAGTTCGTCCAGCAGCGGCCGTACGCGCGGGGCGGGGCGCCCCGTCACCACGAGGTGCCGGGCGCCTGCCCCGACCGCCATCGCCAGCGCCGCGCGCGACCGGTCCGAGAGGGTGTCGTCGCCGCGCAGCAGCGTCCCGTCCAGGTCAGTGGCGATGAGTGAATATGCAATCGGTGGGGCCATGATCAGAGAATACGGATCGAATCCCCCAGCGACTCGACGGGAACCGGACGTCGTCCGGCACCCCGACCGTCCCACGCGTCGTCGCGGGCCCCAGCAGACCCCTGGAGTTCAGGCCGATCCCATGACATATCGGCCACCGGGCCGACCTGATTCACGCCCCCTCCAGACCGCCCGCGTGCGCCCGCGCGCGCTCCCACCGAGCGCGCCCGCGCCCCGGGTTCAGCGGTGCCGTGCCGCCAGATGCCGGACCAGCCGCGGCGAGGCGAACTCCGTCCCGCACACGAACCGCATCACCGGGCCGTACGAGGCCGCGGCCGGCAGCCCCGTGAAGTACAGACCGGGCACGGAGGAGCTGAATCCGGCGCCCAGCCTCGGTGTCCCGCGGCTGACGGCCAGCCGTGTCCGCAGCTCATGGCCGAGGAAGTCCATCGCGGCGAGGTCGACGCGATAGCCGGTCGCGGCGACGACGTGGTCCGCGGAGAGTTCCTCGATGCGGCCCCCGAGGGTCCGGACGGTGAGGGCGGGCCGCCCGGCCGACCCGCCGGAGGCGCGGAGGATGCGCGCCACCTCGCTCACCCGCACCTTGTCCTCGAACCGGTCGCGCAACCACCAGGCGCCGAGCGGGCCGAGGACACTGCGGACCAGGAAGTGCCGCACGGGCGGGGGCAGATGGCGGTACGGCTGGGGGTAGTAGGTGAGGGCCCACAGCGACCAGGCCCGGCCGAACGGCGACTCGGGGCGCAGCAACGGCTGCTGCCACGGGGGCGCGCCGAAGTCGACAGACCCCTTTCCGCGCGCCACCACGCGCACGTGTGCGCCCGTCTCGGCGGCGAGCGCCGCCGTCTCCAGGGCGGACTGGCCCGCGCCGACGACGATCAGCTCCTTGCCGGAGAACCGGGACAGGTCGTGCAGTTGCGAGCTGTGCGAGACCGGACCGGTGGGTGTCGGCCCGTCGGGCGCGGCCACGGCCAGTTCACGGGGCAGGTGCGCGAAACCGGACAGACCGGTCGCCACGACGACCGCCCGGGCGGTGAACACCTCCCCCGAGTCCAGCTTGAGTTCGAAGCCCCCGGGCCCTCCACCCGATCCGCCGCCGGGTCCCCTCCCGGCGGTGGCACGCCTCCCGCGACGGTTCTCCCGCAGGTCGGAGCGGCGGTCGACCGAGACGACGCGCACCCGTTCCAGTTCCGGCACGAGCCGCTGCTGGAACCACTGCCCGTACGCGACGAACGTCTCGACCGGGATGATGTCCTCGTCCGTGACCAGGCGGCGAACGCCCGCCGCCTCGCAGTAGTCGACGAGATCGTGCCCCGGCTGCGGGGCGTCGATGTTCGAGGCGGCCGGTGTCGACTTGAGGAGCATCCCCTCGGGCATGTTCGCCCGCCAGCTCACCATGGGTTCACCGAACACCCGTACCGGAATGCCGCGCGCCCTCAGATGCGCGGCGGTGGACAGGCCGAAAGGCCCGGCACCGATCACTGCCACCGGCTCCATCACGAAGTCCCCTCCCCAGAACGCCACTTCGTCAGTCCGTGGTCACCCGCAGCCGCCCTCCACGGCTGCGGGCCTGCTTCTCCCCCGCTCCCCCGCTCCGCCGGCCCGTCGCGGACCGGCCGTGGTCACCGATGGCTTGGCGCCGCCCGGGCGCCGCGGCGGCCGTCCCTCCACAGCTGGTACAGATGCTTCGCGCCGGGCCGTACGAAGCGCGCGAGCATCGTGAAGAACGGCCGCAGGTCGTCCGCCGCCAGCCACGCCAGCTCCGTACCGCTCGCGCGGTCGGGAGCGTGCGGTGTCGTGTAGCCGCTGCGGCGGTACGCGAGCAGGGCCGGCAGGTCGATGTTCTCCACGATGTAGCGGCGGCCGGCGAGCTGTTCCCCCTCCGGAACGGCCCGGCCGGTGAGATCCAGATGCATGGCGCGGATGACGTCGATCCCCGACTCGTTCTCGAAGAGCCGGAACTGGGCGCCCATCCGCGGATTGAAGTCCAGCAGTTTGTACCGGCCGTCGCGGCGGTCGAAGCGCAGGTCGAGGTCGACGACACCGCTGAAGCCGATCTGCTTGATGAACCGCGCGGCCAGGTCCGCCAGTTCCGGGTTGTCGACGACGTACGCGTTCGCCGTCATGCCCGCGTGCGGGGGCCAGGAGCGGACCTTGACGCCGGTGAACATCGCGAGCGGCGCCGAGTCCGCGTCGAAGTAGGCGTGCACGATCCAGTCCTCGGCATCCTCCCTCGGCAGATACTCCTGGAGGATCACGCCGGGCGGCTCGCCCCAGTCGCGGGCGAGCCGTAACAGGCCCTCCTGGGTGGCGATGCGCGTCGTCCCGTGCACGGCCGGCCGCGCGCGGCGCACGAACGCCTCCCGGTTCTTGGCCACGAGCGGGAACCTCGCCTTCGCGGCGAAGTCCTCGATCTCCCCGTACGACCGGGGGAACGCCGCCTCCGGGCTGGGGACGCCGTGCTCGACGCAGAGTTCGTGCAGCCCCTGCTTGCTGGCCAGGCGCCGGGGCAGCGCGGCCCCCACCCTGGGGAACAGGAAGTTTCCCGTGAGCTCGGCCTGGTGCTCGGCGATCAGGACCGCGGCCTCCTCGTCGGTCGGGATGAGGACCGCCGGGCGGCCGATCCTGCGCCCGACCCGCAGCAGGCCCTCGACGAGCCGCTCCGCCCGCTCCGTCCCCGTGGTCGGCCAGACGAACGCGCGCCGCAGATGGCGCGAGACCGCGGCAGGCGTGTATCTGTCCTCGGTGATCGCGTACATCGGGACCCCCAGCCGTCCCAGGCTGCGGATCGCGCCCACTCCGCCGTGGTGCAGCGGGTAGTGGCCGAACTTCACGATCAGGCCGGGTACTTCCCGGTCCAGGTACAACGGCACGCTGGCAGAGCTTTTGGCCACGGGTCCCCCCACGTGTCCCACACATCTCTGGACCCGGACCCACCCCGTCCGTGCCCCCCTGAAGGAAGCTAAGCCGGAATGAACCCCTCCGACCCCACCCTTAATCGGACATTGCGAACTCTTTAGACACTGCCCTCAGGCGGCGCCTCCCCGTAACGTGTGCTCCACCCACACGGAAAGCGAGGCAGCACCCCATGCCCCCCTTCGATGTCCCCGAGGGCGATCCCTTCGGCCCGCACAATCTTCCGTACGGCGTCTTCTCCCTGAACAGCGCTCCGGACGGCTCCCCGGACGGCGCGGGCCGCCGGAGTGTGGGCGTACGGCTGGGCGACCACGTCCTGGACGCGGGTGCCGCCGCGGTGGAACTGGGCTCCCCGTACGCCGCCCTGCTCGCCCGCCCCACCCTCAACCCGCTCCTCGCGGCCGGCCGCACGGCGTGGTCGGACGTCCGGCGGGCGCTCACCGCGTGGGTGACGGTGCCCGCCCACCGCGAGACCGTCGCGCCCCTGATGCACCCGCTCTCCGAGGTGACCCTCCATCTCCCCTTCGAGGTGGCCGACTACGTCGACTTCTACGCCTCCGAGAACCACGCCCGCAACGTCGGCCAGATCTTCCGCCCCGACGCCGAGGACTCCCTGACCCCCAACTGGAAGCACCTGCCGATCGGTTACCACGGCCGGTCGGGCACGGTGGTGGTCTCCGGGACCGACGTCGTACGCCCCGCGGGCCAGCGCAAGGCTCCGGCGGACCCGGCGCCGGTCTTCGGGCCGTCCGTGCGGCTGGACATCGAGGCGGAGGTCGGCTTCGTCGTCGGCACGCCCTCCCCGATGGGCACGCCGGTGCCGCTGGGCGACTTCCGCGACCACGTCTTCGGGCTCTGCCTCCTCAACGACTGGTCCGCGCGCGACCTCCAGGCCTGGGAGTACGTCCCTCTCGGCCCCTTCCTCGGCAAGTCCTTCGCCACGTCGGTGTCGGCCTGGATCACACCGCTCGACGCACTGGAGGACGCCCGGGTCGCGCCCCCCACGCGCACGCACCCCCTCCTGCCCTACCTGGACGACACCACCGAGGAAGCCTCGGAGGACCCGGGCGGCTACGACCTGCGCATCTCCGTCGCCGTCAACGGTCACGTGGTGTCCGAGCCGCCGTTCTCCACGATGTACTGGACGGCCGCGCAGCAGCTGGCCCACATGACCGTGAACGGGGCCTCGCTGCGCACGGGCGACCTGTACGGGTCGGGCACGGTGAGCGGGGCCGAGGACGGCGAACGGGGTTCGCTCCTCGAACTGACCTGGAACGGCCGGGACACCCTCGAACTCCCCACCGGCAAGCGAACGTTCCTGGAGGACGACGACGTGGTAACCCTGACGGCCTGGGCCCCGGGCCCCCACGGCACCCGGGTCGCCCTCGGCGAGGTAACAGGCAGGGTGGTGCCAACCGCGTAGCCGGCCCTTCAGGGGCGCGGGGAACTGCGCGACCAGCCCCCACCGGGCCCGCACCCGTGCACGTACCGACCGTCCCCGCCAGGAGCACCCTCAAGGGCCGCCCGCCAGGGCGCCCGTCAGGGCCGCCCGGCGGGGGCGCCCGTCAGGGGCGCGGGGAACTGCGCGACCAGCCCCCACCGGGCCGCACCCGACCAACGACCCCGCGTCAGCGAATCCGGCACACCCAAGCGGCCAGCGCAGTGGCAGATCTTGCTGCCCCCCGGGCATAAGCCCAGCTCAACCGCCCACCCCGCGGAGCGACCGGTGGCGCAACACTCCGGCAACACCAACTCCCCCACCCCCTGGGTATGGTCCGTCGCATGCCCACCGAACGCATCCGAGAGCACGCCGGCCAGGGCGCGACCACCGTCGCCGCCCACCGGCGCAGGCTGCGTGCGGACCAGGCCAGGCAGCTCGCCGACCTGCTGCGCCAGCAGGTGCTGACGGGCGGCTTCCCGGACGGCACGCTGCCGCACGAGACCGCCATCGGCGCCGACTACCGCACCACGCGCAACACCGTGCGCCAGGCCCTCGACCTGCTGCGGGCCGAGGGCCTGGTGGAACGGCTGCCCGGCGTCGGCACGGTCGTCGTCGCCGAGAAGTACCCGCACGGGCTCGACCGGCTGATGGGACTCGCGGAGACCCTGCGCGAACACGGCCGGGTCAGCAACGAGGTCCGCTCGGCCGGCCCCGTCGCCGCACCGGCCCCGGTCGCCGAGCGCCTGCGCGTACCCGTCGGCTCCGACGTCCTCTACATCGAACGGCTCAGGCGGCTGAACGGTCTCCCGCTCTCCCTCGACCTCACCTACATCCCGCTCGACCTCGGCACCGCCCTGCTCGGCGCCGACCTGGAGAACACCGACGTCTTCCGCCTCCTGGAAGCCATCACCGGACAGCCGCTCGGACACGCCGAGATCACCCTGGAGGCCGTCAACGCCGACGCGCACTCCGCGACCGTGCTGCAGGCCCCGCGCGGCTCGGCCGTCCTGATGCTGGAACGTCTCACGCACCTCGCCGACGGCCGCCCCGTCGACCTGGAGTTCATCCGCTTCCGCGGCGACCGCATCACGATGAGCGGTCTGCTGCGCCGCTCGCTCTGACTCCTTCACCCCCTCGCCCGCTCCGGCGGGACTTCCCTGGAGACAGCCATGCCCTTGGCGCCCCAGCGGGCCGACGTGCCCGTGACCATCGACGAGTCGAAGTGCATCGACGGCTGCACGCTCTGTGTGGACATGTGCCCGCTGGACTCCCTCGCCATCGACGAAAGCAACGGCAAGGCCTACATGCACGTCGACGAGTGCTGGTACTGCGGCCCGTGCGCGGCCCGCTGTCCCACCGGAGCCGTCACGGTCAACATGCCCTATCTGCTCCGGTGAGAGGCCCGAACCCCCATGACCTCCAAGAAACGCGTGCCCCCGAGGCGCTCCGCGGTCGCGGTCACCGCCGTCGCCCTGCTGCTCCCGCTGGCCGGCTGCGGCGGCGACGCCGAGGCCGGTGACGGCTCCACGGTCACCGTCACCGTCGGCTACCAGTCCAAGACCATCAACACGGTCACCGCGGGCACCCTCCTGCGCTCCCTCGGCTACTTCGAGAAGCAGCTGAACGCGCTGGGCGACGGCAGGACCTACAAGGTGAACTGGCAGGACTACGCGACCGGCGCCCCGATCACCGCGCAGATGACCGCCGGGAAGATCGACATCGGTTCGATGGGCGACTTCCCGCTGCTGATCAACGCGGCCCGCGGCACCCAGCTCGGCCGCCCCACCCGCCTCGTCTCCGTCACCGGCTACAACCTGCGCGGCGGCCTCAACACCATCGTCACCGCACCGGACTCGAAGCTCTCCTCGCTGAAGGACCTGCGCGGCAAGAAGGTGTCGACGAGCATCGGCTCGGCGGCCGACGGCACCCTCGTACGGGCCCTGCAGCGCGCCGGGATCGACCCGCAGGACGACATCGACAAGCTCAACCAGCAGCCCGCGGTGGGGGCTTCGGCGCTCTCGGCGGGCAGCGCGGACGCGCTCTCGCAGTTCGTCGCCTGGCCCGGCCTGCTCGCCTTCCAGGGCAAGGCGAAAGCCCTCTACGACGGCGCCGAACTGAACCTGCCGACCTTCCACGGCGTCACCGCCCGCCAGGACTTCGCGAAGGAGCGCCCCGCCGTCCTCGAAGCGTTCCTCAAGGCGCAGTCGCAGGCGACGGACTACCTCCACGACCACCCGGTGAGCGCGTCGGAGAAGGTCGCGAAGGCGACCGGACTGCCCGCCGAGGTCGTCCACCTCTACAACGGCGGGCACGGCATCGCCACCTTCGGCCTGGCACTGCAGCCCCGGCTGATCTCCGCCCTGAAGAAGGACGTCGCCGTCCTGAAGTCCGCGAAGCTCGTCGGGGACGTCGACGTGGACGCCTTCGTGGACGACCGGTACGTCAAGCGCGCCCTGGGCACGAGCGCGTACGCCGAACAGCTCACCGCGGCACCTCCCGCCGCCGCGAGCGAGGTGTGGACCGAGGGCGCCATCGAGACCCGTACCTTCACGTCGCCCTCCGCTCTCCTGCGTCACGTCTTCGCGCACAAGGCCTCCGTCCGTGCCGCGTACGTCCCCGACACCACCACCGGCACCCTCTGGTTCGCCGACAAGGCCGTCTGGGTCGCCGACAAAGACGCGCTGCTTCCGTTTGTCACGGCGTCCGCCGCGCGGGCGTACGCCGCCGGGCACGAGGGCGCGCGCACGGTCCCGTACGCCGAGGCGCTGGCGCGTGCGGCGGACGCTCCGGAGTCGTCGTGAGGGGGCGCACCGGAGCGGCCCGCTACGCGCTGCGCGCCGCCTCCCTCGCCACCGCCCTGGTCGCCTGGCAGTTGCTGACCAGCCTGGACGTGGACCTGTGGCTGCGGTTCTCGCAGTTCCCGACCGTCGCCGACGTGGCCCGCGCCTTCGGCGAACGGCTCGGCGGGGACGACTACTGGACGGACCTCACCGACAGCCTCACCCGGATCCTCACCGGCTTCCTCCTGGCGGCCGTCCTCGGCATCGCGACCGGCGTGGCCGTGGCCCGCTCCCGGCTCGCCGAGGACCTGCTCGGCCCGCTCCTCGAAGTGCTCAGGCCGATCCCCGCGATCGCCCTCGTCCCGGTGGCGATCCTGCTGTTCCCCAGCAACGAACAGGGCATCGTCTTCATCACCTGCGCGGCAGCCTTCTTCCCCGTGCTCGTCTCCACCCGGCACGCGGTCCGCGCGCTGACCCCCGTCTGGGAGGAGGCGGTGCGCACCATGGGCGGCGGGCGCGGCCGGATCCTCGCCACCGTGGTCCTGCCGGGCGCCCTGCCCGGCATCTTCGGCGGCCTCTCGGTCGGCATCGGCGTCTCGTGGATCTGTGTGATCTCCGCCGAGATGATCTCCGGCCAGTACGGCGTCGGCTACCGCACCTGGCAGGACTACACCGTCGTCGACTACCCCGGCGTCTTCGTCGGCATGGTGACGATCGGCGTCCTGGGCTGGCTCACCTCCACGGCCGTGGAACTCCTCGGCCGGCGCCTGACCCGCTGGCTCCCCCGCACCTCGTACGTCCCCGGGGCACGCGCCAGGACACCCGGGCGCCCTGCTCCGACCGGCCCCGCCCCCACCGCCGTCCGGCCCGAGGAGGCCCGCGATGAGCACCTCGTCTGAGACCCGCACGTCCACCGGACCGGCCCCGGCGGCTCCGGTGGCCCCGGCAGCTCCGGCGGACGAGCCCGCGCCGGTACGCGGCACCCGGCTCACCCTCCGTGCGGCCACCCTCGGCCGCCCCGACTCCACCGCCCTCCATGCCGTCGACCTGGACGTCTCGCCGGGCGAGATCCTCACCGTCGTCGGCTCCTCGGGCTGCGGCAAGTCGACGCTGCTGCGCACCCTGGCCGGACTGCTGCCCGCCCTGGCCGGGACCGTGGAACAGGACGGCCGGCGGATCGAGGGACCGGCGGCCACCCGCGCGCTGGTCTTCCAGGAAGACGCCCTGCTCCCCTGGCGCACCTTGCGCGCCAACGTCGAACTCCCGCTGGCCGTCCAGGGCGTGCCGCGCGCCGAACGCAGGAGGCAGGCCGGGTCCTGGCTCGACCGGGTCGGACTCGCCGACCGGTCGGGGCAGTTGCCGCACCGCGTCTCCGGGGGCCAGCGCCAGCGCGCGCAGCTGGCCCGCGCGCTCGCCGCGCGTCCGCGCGCCGTCCTGATGGACGAACCGTTCGGCGCCCTCGACGCCCAGACCCGCGCCGGCATGCAGGACCTGCTGGTGGAGGTGCTGCACGGCACGGGCGCCACCGTCGTCTTCGTCACCCACGACGTGGACGAGGCCCTGTTCCTCGGGGACCGCGTGGCGCTCCTCGGAGCCGGCCGGCTGACCGCCGTACGCGAGGTGCCCCACCCCCGCGACCGTACGGCGCACGACGACCCGGCGCGGGTGGCCCTGCGGCGCGCAGTCCTCACCTCCCTCAGCACCTGAAAGGCACCTTGGTGAAAACCCCGGCCGGCCCGGACGCTCCGGGCACCCTTGTGGAGATCCCCGCTCTCGGTGACGCCGAGGAGCTCTCCTGCGACGTCCTCGTCATCGGCGGCGGTACGGCCGGCACGATGGCGGCGCTGACCGCCGCCGAGCACGGGGCCGACGTGCTCCTCCTGGAGAAGGCGCACGTGCGGCACTCCGGCGCGCTCGCCATGGGCATGGACGGCGTCAACAACGCGGTCGTCCCCGGCCGCGCCGAACCCGACGACTACGTCGCCGAGATCACCCGCGCCAACGACGGCATCGTCGACCAGTCCACCGTCCGCCAGACCGCCACCCGCGGCTTCGCTATGGTCCAGCGGCTGGAGTCGTACGGCGTGAAGTTCGAGAAGGACGAGTACGGCGAGTACGCGGTCCGCCAGGTCCACCGGTCCGGCTCGTACGTGCTGCCGATGCCCGAGGGCAAGGACGTGAAGAAGGTCCTCTACCGGCAGCTGCGGCGGCGCGAGATGCGCGAACGCATCCGGATCGAGAACCGCGTGATGCCGGTGCGCGTACTGACCGACGGCGGGCGGGCGGTGGGCGCGGCGGGTTTCAACACCCGTACCGGGCAGTTCGTCACCGTCCGCGCGGGCGCGGTGATCCTGGCGACCGGTGCCTGCGGCCGGCTCGGCCTGCCCGCCTCCGGCTACCTCTACGGGACGTACGAGAACCCGACGAACGCCGGTGACGGCTACGCCATGGCCTACCACGCGGGCGCCGAACTCACCGGTATCGAATGCTTCCAGATCAATCCGCTGATCAAGGACTACAACGGCCCCGCCTGCGCGTACGTCGCCAATCCCTTCGGCGGCTACCAGGTCAACCGGCACGGCGAGCGCTTCGTCGACTCCGACTACTGGTCGGGGCAGATGATGGCGGAGTTCGCCGCGGAGGTCGCCTCCGACCGCGGCCCCGTCTACCTCAAGCTCAGCCATCTCCCCGAGGAGTCGATCGCCTCGCTGGAGTCGATCCTGCACTCCACCGAGCGGCCCACCCGCGGCACCTTCCACGCCGGGCGCGGCCACGACTACCGCACGCACGACGTCGAGATGCACATCTCCGAGATCGGTCTGTGCGGCGGCCACTCCGCCTCGGGCGTACGGGTCGACGACCAGGCCCGTACGACCGTGCCGCGGCTGTACGCCGCCGGGGACCTGGCCTGTGTCCCGCACAACTACATGATCGGCGCGTTCGTGTTCGGGGATCTCGCGGGGGCGGACGCGGCGCAGTACCGCGCCCACGAGGGCGAGTTGCCGCAGGACCAGCTGCGCGAGGCGCACGAGCTGGTCTACCGTCCGCTGCGCAATCCGGACGGGCCGCCCCAGACCCAGGTCGAGTACAAGCTCCGCCGTTTCGTGAACGACTACGTCGCCCCTCCCAAGTCCGGGGCGCGGCTGTCGCTCGCCCTGGAGTCCTTCGAGCGGATGCGCGCGGACATCGCCGAGATGGGCGGGCGTACTCCGCACGAGCTGATGCGGTGCGCGGAGGTGACCTTCATCCGCGACTGCGCGGAGATGGCGGCCCGTTCCTCGCTGGCCCGCACCGAGTCCCGCTGGGGTCTCTACCACGACCGCACGGACCATCCCGCGCGCGACGACTCCTCCTGGTTCCACCACCTCGACCTGCACAAGTCCCCCTCCGGTTCGATGACTTTCACCGCTCGTCCCGTCGCTCCCTACGCCGTCCCCGTCGACGGTTTCGCCCCCGTGGGAGGGCCGTCCCGGCACATCGGCGAGGTCCACCCCGAGGGGGTGGCCACGGCCGGCGCCCGGGACGCGGCGCCGGTGGCCGCCGGGCCCACCACTGCCGCAACGGCCGTTTCCGGGACAGCCGTTTCCGTGGCGGCCGTCGCCGGCGCGGCCGGTATCGACACCGGCCCGCAGGCTCAGGCCGCCGCCGGTGCCTCGCCGCGGCTCCTCGAACTTCTCGCCCTCGCCGAGGAGGAGCCCGAACTCGGTGCCGTCCTGCCCCATCTCGGCGACCCCGAGCCCGCCGTGCGACGGGCGGCCGTCGCCGTGCTCACCGAGACCGCCCCCGTCGGTACGGGTCCCGCGCTGGCCGGTGCGCTCGCCGACGCCGACCCTGCCGTACGGGCCGCCGCCGCGGCCTCGCTGCGCGAACTCGTCGAGACGCTCACACCCGAACCGGCGCTGCGCGACCCGCTCACGCTCGCCCTCGCCCAGCCCGACCCCGTCGTGCGCGCCGCCGCGCTCGACGTGCTGCGGGCCCTGCGGCTGGGCGACGCCGACCTCTTCGCCCCCGCGCTGGACGACCCCGACGTCTCCGTCCGCATCGAGGCGGTCCGGGCGCTGGTGTCGGTCGACGCGGCCGACGCCCTGGCCCTGGCGGCGGCCGACCCCTCCCGCGAGGTGCGGGTCACCGTGGCCAAGGCGCTGGCCACGGTGAGCGCGGGCGCCGGGGCCGGTGTCGTCCTCGGTGCGCTCGACCGGCTCACCGAGGACGCGGATGCGTTGGTCCGCGGTGCCGCCTTCGCCTCGCTGGGCGGGGCGGGGGGCTCGGCGGGGTCGGCCGCGCGGGCCGTCCGTGCCCTGTCCGACCCCGCGTGGCAGGTGCGGGCGGGGGCCGCCGCCGCGCTGTCCGTCGCGGATGCCAACGTTGCCGTGCCGGCGCTCGCCGAGGCGCTGGGCGATCCGAACGCGGACGTCCGCAAGGCGGCGGTGCTGGCGCTCGTCCGGCACGCGGGTTCGAAGGCCGCCGACGACTCGACCGCGGTGGCCGAAGCCGCGCGGACGGCGCTCGCCGGCGTCTCGGCGGACACCGACGCGGATGTCAGGGCCTACGCGTCACGGGCGTTGTGACGTGACGCGCGGGCCGGTGGGGGCTGGTCGCGCAGTTCCCCGCGCCCCTGAAGGGCAGGGCTTGCGGAAACGTGTCGAGTGCGGCCCGGTGGGGGCTGGTCGCGCAGTTCCCCGCGCCCCTTCGGGGCGGGGCCGCTACGCGTCCCAGTCCTCCGGTTCTGGTTCCGGTTCCATTTCTGGCCAGTGGAGGTCGGGGTCGCCGTCGCTGCGGCGTTGCGGGGTCGGCTTGTCGGTTCCTGTGGGCTTGTCCAGGGCTGCGAGGACCCCGACCACGCCCTCCCCGTACGTCGCCAGTTTCTTCTCGCCGATGCCGCTGATGCCGCCCAGCTCCGGGACCGAGGTGGGCCACAGCGTGGCGATCTCCCGCAGGGTCGCGTCGTGGAAGATGACGTACGCCGGGACGCCCTGTTCCTTGGCCTGGCCCGCGCGCCAGGAGCGCAGCGCCTCGAAGGCGGGGAGCAGTTCGGAGGGCATCTCGGCCGCCGCGGCTGCCGCCTTCGCCTTGCGTTCGGCCCGGCCGGAACCGGACGAGGAGGACGAGCCGCGGGACGTCGCCGGCTTCGGCTGCTCCTTGCGCAGCGGCACCTCCCGCTCGCGCCGCAGCACCGTCCCGCTCGCCTCGGTCAGGACCAGCGTCCCGTACGCGCCCTCGACCGCGAGGAGACCCTGGGCCAGCATCTGCCGGACTACACCGCGCCACGCGCCCTCGTCCAGTTCCTCGCCGATGCCGAAGACGGACAGCTGGTCGTGGTCGAACTGGATGACCTTGGCCGTCTTGCGCCCGAGCAGGATGTCGACGATCTGGATCGCCCCGAACTTCTGCCCCCGCTCGCGCTGCAGCCGCACCACGGTGGACAGCACCTTCTGGGCCGCGACCGTGCCGTCCCAGGTCTCCGGCGGGACCAGGCAGGTGTCGCAGTTCCCGCACGCCTCGGCCACGTCGTCCTGGCCGAAGTAGGTGAGCAGCTGACCGCGCCGGCACCGGGCGGTCTCGCACAGCGCGAGCATCGCTTCGAGGTGCGCGGCGGCGCGGCGGCGGAACGCCTCGTCGCCCTCGCTCGACTGGATCATCTTGCGCTGTTGTATGACGTCGTTCAGGCCGTAGGCCATCCAGGCCGTGGACGGCATCCCGTCACGGCCCGCGCGGCCCGTCTCCTGGTAGTAGCCCTCGACGGACTTGGGCAGATCCAGGTGGGCGACGAAACGGACGTCCGGCTTGTCGATGCCCATGCCGAAGGCGATGGTCGCGCACACCACCAGGCCCTCCTCGCGCAGGAACCGCGACTGGTGGGCGGCGCGCGTGCCCGAGTCGAGGCCCGCGTGGTACGGCACCGCCGCGATGCCGTTGCGGGCGAGGAACTCGGCCGTCTTCTCCACCGAGTTGCGCGACAGGCAGTACACGATGCCCGCGTCGCCCGCGTGCTCCTCCTGGAGGAAGGCCAGCAGCTGCTTCTTGGGGTCGGCCTTCGGCACGATGCGGTACTGGATGTTGGGCCGGTCGAAGCTGGCCACGAAGTGGCGGGCGTCCGGCATGCCCAGGCGCTCGGTGATCTCCCGGTGCGTCGCGTGCGTGGCCGTCGCGGTCAGCGCGATGCGCGGGACGTCCGGCCAGCGCTCGCCCAGCAGGGAGAGCGAGAGGTAGTCGGGGCGGAAGTCGTGGCCCCACGAGGAGACGCAGTGCGCCTCGTCGATCGCGAAGACGGAGATCTTTCCGCGCTTGAGGAGGTCGAGCGTGGACTCCAGGCGCAGCCGCTCCGGCGCGAGGTAGATCAGGTCGAGCTCGCCCGCGAGGAACTCGGCCTCGACCGTGCGCCGCTCGTCGAAGTCCTGCGTGGAGTTCATGAACCCGGCGCGCACGCCGAGCGCCCGCAGCGCGTCCACCTGGTCCTGCATCAGTGCGATGAGCGGCGAGACCACCACACCCGTACCCGGTCTGACCAGGGCCGGAATCTGGTAGCAGAGCGACTTTCCGCCGCCGGTGGGCATGAGGACGACCGCGTCCCCGCCGCTCACCACATGCTCGATGACGGCTTCCTGCTCGCCGCGGAAGGCCTCGTACCCGAAGACCCGGTGGAGCGTTGCGAGCGCTTCGCTCTCCGCCACCTCTGTCATCACACCCGTCCCGCCCATCGTCCCGTCCCCCGTACGTCGCGCCTCGACCACTGCGTCCACGATAGGGGTCCGCACCGACAGCGTCGGAGTTATCCACAGGCTGCGACGGAGTATCTGCGCGGCGTGCCCGTCCGAGCGTGCCCCGGGAACGGCGTGGGCCCCGGTTCCGGGCGGAAC